>NZ_JBEXPJ010000217.1:0-13766 GCF_040611995.1 Lentzea sp. NPDC006480 | reverse complement strand
TTAACTTGGCTTTGCCATGTTGTTGTTCCGGGGTGTGCATTTACTCCCAACTCGCAGTTGGTAGTACTTGCACACGCCATCAGCCCTCGACGACTTCGGCTGCGACCATCCACTGAGCTTCCACGTCGGACTCCTCAGCCAGCACGGCGCGGAGCTCGGCGTCGAGCTTCAGCAGCCGGTCCGGATCGGTCGCGGCCTCGGCCAACGCGGCGTGCAGCTCGGCTTCCTTCTTGTGCAGCACCTCGAGACGCCGCTCCAGCCGTGCCAGCTCCTTGCGGGCGGCACGCTGGTCGGCGGCGTTCGAGGGCGCCTTGTCCGAGGCCGGGGAGGCAGCGGCGTTCTCCCTGTCGCGCAACGAGTCGCGGCGCTTCAGGTACTCCTCGATCCCGCCGGGCAGGTCGGTCAGCCCGCCATCGCCGAACAACGCCACGACCTTGTCGCACACGCGCTCGACGAGATACCGGTCGTGCGAGATCACGACGAGCGTGCCGGGCCACGAGTC
The DNA here is from genome assembly GCF_040611995.1 of Lentzea sp. NPDC006480. Lineage (NCBI taxonomy): Bacteria > Bacillati > Actinomycetota > Actinomycetes > Pseudonocardiales > Pseudonocardiaceae > Lentzea > Lentzea sp. NPDC006480. The sequence continues at coordinate 13,264 of NZ_JBEXPJ010000217.1, read as the reverse complement.
GAGCAGATCTTCCAGCTGCTGCAACGTGTCGATGTCCAGGTCGTTCGTCGGCTCGTCGAGCAGCAGCACGTTCGGCTCGGCCATCAGCAGCCGGCACAGCTGCAACCGCCGCCGCTCGCCACCGGACAGGTCCGACACCGGCGTCCACTGCTTCTGCGACGAGAACCCGAACCGCTCGCCCAGCTGCGACGCCGACATCTCGTACTTGCCGAGCACGACGCGCCGCGCGACCTCCTCGATCGCCTCCAGCACGCGCATCGACCCGTCGAGGTCGAGCAGCTCCTGCGAGAGGTGCGCGATCTTCACCGTCGAGCCCTGGATCCGCTTGCCGGTCTCGGGTTCGCGCTCGCCCGCCAGCAACCGCAGCAACGTCGTCTTGCCGGAACCGTTGACCCCGACCAGACCGATCCGCTCGCCCGGCCCGATGCGCCACGTCAGGTCGCGCACGAGCACCCGGTCCGGAATGGACAGTGTCACGTCCTCCAGCTCGATCACCGTGCGGCCCAGGCGCTTCTTGGCGAACGCGAGCAGCTCGACGTTGTCCCGCACCGGCGGCACGTCCGCGATCAACGCCTCGGCGGCCTCGATCCGGTAGCGCGGCTTGGACGTGCGGGCAGGCGCGCCGCGACGCAGCCACGCGAGCTCCTTGCGCGCCAGGTTCTGCCGCTTCTCCTCCAGCACGTCGGCCAGGCGAGTCCGCTCGGCACGCGCGTAGATCCAGTCGGCGTAACCGCCCTCGTACTGCTCGACCTTGCCCTGCTGCACTTCCCACGTGCGGTTGCAGACCGTGTCGAGGAACCACCTGTCGTGCGTCACGACCACGAGCGCGCACTTGCGGGCCAGCAGGTGTTCCGCGAGCCACCGCACACCTTCGACGTCGAGGTGGTTCGTCGGCTCGTCCAGCACCAGCAGTTCGAGATCCTGGATCAACGCGGCGGCCAGCACCACCCGGCGCCGCTCGCCACCGGACATCGTGGAGACCACGGAGTCCAGTCCCAGCGCGGTGATCCCCAGTCCGTCCAAAATGGACCGCACGCGGGCGTCCGACGCCCACTCGTGCTCCGCGTCGAACCCGAGCGGGTCGATCACCGCGTTGCGCACGGTCGAGCCGTCGGGCAGTTCGGTCCGCTGCGTCACGACGGCCATCCGCAGGTCGCGCGACCGCGACACCCGGCCGTTGTCGGACGGTTCCACCCCGGCCAGCACCTCGAGCAGCGTCGTCTTGCCGCCGCCGTTCAGGCCGACGACGCCGATCCGGTCGCCCTCGTTGACGCCGAGCGACACGCCGTCGAGCAGCGGCCGGACGCCGAACGACTTCGACACGGACTCCAGGTTGACCAGGTTGGCCATCAAAACCTCACGACTTAGAAGAAACTGCCCGATGAAGGCTACCTACCAAGTCCAAAGGCCCTGCTTCTGCAGTAACGCGGGGGCCCCGCGCAACCCCGTGGGGTACGCGGGGCCCCCGCGTTACTTCCAGCATGCGGAAAGTGCCACGAACTAGGCGTGCACCTCGGGCGGAGTCGGTTTCGGCTCCTCCGTGGTGATCACGCGAGCGCCGGGCACCGGCCCGTGCGCCACGCGAACAGTCCGGCACACACCCGCACCGGCCAGTTCGGCCGCCACGCGCACAGCCGTGTCGCTGTCCTCGCACAGGAACGCCGTCGTGGGGCCGGAACCGGACACGATGCCGGCCAGCGCACCCGCGTCGACCCCGGCCCGCAAAGTACGGCGCAGGTTCGGGCGCAGCGAGACCGCGGCGGCCTGCAGGTCGTTGCCCAGCAGCAGGGCGAGCTGGCGCGGGTCTCCGGAGGACAGCCCCTCCAGCACCGCCTCGACCTCACCGACACGGGGCGGATCACCCTCCACGCGCAAGCGGTCCAGCTCGTCGAACACGTCCGGAGTGGACAGTCCGCGCCGGTCGAACGCGAGCACCCAGTGGAACTGGTGGCGCGCCAGCACCGGCACGATGCGCTCACCGCGCCCGGTGCCGAGCGCGGTGCCTCCGTACAACGCGAAAGGCACGTCCGCACCGAGCTTTCCGGCCAGTTCGGCCAGCTCGTCGCGGCTGATCTCCAGGCGCCACAACGACGACAGGCCGACCAGCGTCGCCGCCGCGTCCGCACTGCCGCCCGCCATGCCGCCCGCGACCGGGATGGCCTTGCGGATGACGACGCGGACCTTCGGGTCGTCCGGGTCCTTGCCGACGTGCGTCGCCAGCAGGCGAACCGCGCGCCACGCGAGGTTCGAGGCACCCGTGGGCACCTGGTCTGCGCCTTCGCCGTGGCACTCGACGCCGGGTTCGTCCGCCACCGCGACGGTGACCTCGTCGACCAGCGAGAGCGCCTGGAAGATGGTCACCAGGTCGTGGTAGCCGTCCGGGCGCACGTCACCGACGGCCAGGTGCAGGTTGACCTTGGCCGGGACGCGGACCGTGACCGGGGGTGGAACGACTGCGAGCACCATGTCAGCCTACGGGCGTTCTGGGGTCGCGGACTCCTCCCCCGGTCACCGCGAATCTCAAACCGGGATCACCGATCCGTTGTAGGTCTGCTTGATGTAGTCCTTGACCTGCTGCGATCCGAGCAGCTCCGCCAGCTCGCGGATGCGCTTGTCGTCCTTCAGCTCGGACCTGGTCACCAGGCCGTTGGCGTTCGGGTTGCCCTCGGCCTTCTCCAGCGCGAGCGCGTCGGTGGACGGCTTGAGGCCCGCGTCGATCGCGTAGTTGCCGTTGATCACCGACGCGTCCGTGTCCTCCAGCGAACGGGGCAGCTGAGCGGCCTCCAGCGGCACGAACTGCAGGTTCTTGGGGTTCTCCGCCACGTCGCGCACGGTCGGCTGGTCCACGGCCTTGAGCTTGATCAGGCCGTTGGCCTCCAGCAGCTTCAGGCCGCGCGACTCGTTCGTCGCGTCGTTGGCCACGGCGATCTTGGCACCGGAGGGCAGCTCGTCGAGCTTCTTGGCCTTCTTGGAGTACAGCCCCAGCGGCTCGACGTGGACGGGCGCGACCCACTCGACCTTGGCGCCGCTCTCCTTCGTGAACGTCGCCAGGTACGGGACGGTCTGGAAGTAGTTGGCGTCGAGCGAGCCGTCGACGAGCGCCGTGTTCGGCTGCACGTAGTCGGTGAACTCGACGACCTCGATCTTCAGCCCCTTGTCCTTGGCGAGGTTGTCGGCCACGAACTTGAGGATCTGCGCGTGCGGGACGGGCGAGACGCCGACCTTGAGAGTGTCCGAAGAGGACGCTCCACCGGCCGAGCAAGCGGACAAAGCAGTCAAAGCGACCGCGACCAGGGCAGCCTTAATACGCATGACGTTCCTTTTGAGAGTTTCTAGCGGCACTAGGTTTTGAGTACGCGGGGTCCCCGCGTACTCATCTGGGGTACGCGGGGACCCCGCGTACTCAAAAGTCAGACTGAGGCGTGCCGGCGCCGGTCGGACGCACGGGCGGCACGGGTGAAGCCGAGCTGGATCAGCGTCGTGAGCACGGCGAGCCACGCCACGGTGCTCCACAGGATCCGGTCGTTGAAGCGCTGGTAGCCCTCGCGGATGGCCAGGTCACCGAGGCCACCGCCACCGATCACGCCCGCCATCGCGGAGTACCCGATCAGGGCGATCACGGTCACGCCGATCGCGTTGATCAGCGCGGGCAGCGACTCGCGGATGAGGACCGAACGCACGATCCGCAGGGTCGAGGCGCCGGTCGTGACCGCGGCCTCGACCACGGTCACGTGCACCTCGGACAGGATGTTCTGCACGAGCCGCCCGACGAACGGGATCGCACCCACGGCCAGCGGCACGATGACCGCCGTGCTGCCGATGGATCCGCCGACGATCAGGCGGGTGACCGACGTGAGCGCCACGAGCAGCACGATGAACGGCATCGAGCGGCCCAGGTCGGTGACGAAGCCGAGAACGCGGTGCAGCGCCGGGTTCGGCCGCAGCCCGCCCTTGGCGGTGAGCTGCAGCCAAACCCCGACGGGAACTCCGAAAGCGGTGGCGATCACGGTGGAGACGCCGACCATGTACAGCGTCTCCCCGGTGGCCTCGACGAGGTAGCTCACCACGTCGGGCCAGGGTGTTGCAGACCTCACGCAGCTACTCCCTGCGGCCCCTTCAGGGACCTCTGCACAGCGCCGCCGGCCTCGCCGATCCACTCCAGCGCGGAGTCGGACCGCTCGCCGTTCAGGCCGAGGCGGAACCGCGCGACCGGGGTCTCGCCCAGGCGCGTCAGGCCGCCACCGACGATGTTCAACTCGACGCCGAACCGGTGCGCCGCCTCGGGCAGCAGGGCGCCGACCGCGGCGAACCCGACGAGCACGACGTCCGCCACGCGGTCGTAGGCGCTCTCGTTGATCGGGTTCAGGTCGACGGCGGGCAGCAACGCGGAGCTCGTGCGGCTGCCGGCGTCGTTGACCAGGTCGAGCACCTTGCCGTGCTCGACGACGCGGCCCTGCTCCAGCACGGCGACGTCATCGCAGATCTTCCGGACCACGCCCATGTCGTGCGTGACGACGAGAACGGTCACACCCAGCTCAGCGCGCGCACGGTCGAGCACGGTCAGCACGGAACCGGTGGTCTCCGGGTCCAACGCTGACGTGGGCTCGTCGGCGAGGAGAACTGACGGGTTCGCGGCGAGTGCGCGCGCCACGGCGATGCGCTGGCGCTGCCCGCCGGACAGCTGGTCGGGGTAGGAGGCGGCCTTGTCGGTCAGGCCGACGAGGTCGAGCAGCTCGCCCACACGGGTGCGGCGCTGCGGTCCGGGGACGCCGGCGGACTCGAGCGGCAGGGCGATGTTGCCGGCGGCGGTGCGCTGCCGGAGCAGCGAATCCCCTTGCGGCACAACGCCGATCTGCCTGCGGGCGGCCCGCAGAGCCGACCCGTCCAGCGCGGTGATGTCCGTGCCGTCGACGCGGATCGCACCCGAGTCGGGGCGCTCCAGCAGCGCGACGCAGCGGGCGAGCGTCGACTTGCCGGCCCCGCTCGGGCCGACCACGCCGAGCACGGTGCCCGCCTCGACGTCGAGGGTCACGCCGTTGAGGGCGTTGACACCCTGGAAGGACTTGGTGAGGTTTTCGACAGTGATCACTTCTGCTCCACGGCTGCACGCGACGGCACACACGCCTCTGGGGCTGTGCGCGATCGGAGTTTCTGCTCAGGTGTGTGCGCCACTCTTCGGCTGAGTGCGCGTCAAAGGACTTTGAAAAGGCGCCTTAGACGAGGTGGCGACGACATGCAGAAGCGGTGCGGCGGCACTGGTCGACGACTCGCCGGCGCGTCAGCATTCGCGTGGTACCCATGTGATCCTCCATCGGTCCTGGCGTTAGCACCTGCCCGCATCCAGCGGGTGGTTGCTGCGACGTCGTAGAGCCAGGTCTCTCAGTCGCTCCGGATGGCATCTAGCAGTCAACCGGACGGACGTTCGGTTGCGCAAGCCAGAATCCGATTCGTTCGACAGATCACACTGTTGGCCGAAGGATCCCCGGCCTAGACCTCCGCGATCCGGATGAAGTCGATCACGCTCAGCTGCTCGCCCCTGGCCTGCGGGTCGATGCCGGCCTTTTCGAGCAGCTCGTCGACGTTGACGTCGTTCGTGGCCGCCCACCCCTTGAGGGCGGCGCGGAGGGTTTTGCGGCGTTGCGCGAAGGCCGCGTCGACGATCCCGAAGAGCCTCTTGCGGTCCACTGTGGACAGCGGATTTTCGTGGCGGTGGAACGAGACCAGGCCCGAGTCCACGTTGGGAGCGGGCCAGAAGACGTTCCTGCCGACCGGGCCGGCTTTCTTGGCTTTGCCGTACCAGGCGATCTTCACGCTGGGGACGCCGTAGATCTTGCTGCCGGGCTCCGCGGCCATCCGGTCCGCGACCTCGGCCTGGACCATGACGAGGCCCTTTTTGAGGCTCGGCAGCTCGTGCAGCAGGTGCAGGACGACCGGGACGGCGACGTTGTAGGGCAGGTTGGCCACGATCGCCGTGGGTTGGACCGGCAGGTCTTCCCGGGTGACCTTCATGGCGTCCTTGAGGACGACGTGCAGCTTGGCCGCGTTCTCCGGGTCCATCTCGCTGACGGTCCGCGGGAGGCGGTTCGCGAGCGGCGGGTCGATCTCGACGGCCACCAGCTGCTTGGCGCTGGGCAGCAGGGCGAGAGTCAGGGAACCCAGCCCCGGGCCCACCTCCAGGACGACGTCGTCCTCGGTGAGGCCGGCCGCGGCGACGATCTTGCGGACCGTGTTGGGGTCGTGCACGAAGTTCTGGCCCAGCTTCTTGGTGGGTCGGATGCCCAGCTCTTCGGCCAGACGTCTCACTTCGGCGGGTCCCAGCAGGCTCACGTCGTGCATTCTCGCAGGCTGGTTGGTGCGCCGGAGGGCGGGTGCCGCACGCTTCCCGCCCTCCAGCGTCGGCGTCACCAGCGGGACTGGTTCGCCTTGGGCATCGACTACGCGATCCGCGCGTGTCGTTGAGGCTCGGGAGTCACGCTAGCCAGGTCAGGGCGGGCATTTCAGCCCCTGGTCTGGACCAAGCAGAAGGCCGCCCCTGGCGAACCAGGAGCGGCCTCATCAAGCCAAAACCAGGGCGGAGCGGTTTACGGCAGGCCCAGCTTCGCGCGGCAGCCCGGCCATGCGCCGTAGGTGCCGCCCGCGCGGTCGCGGAGCTTGGTCGCGATGGCGATCTGCTGTTCGCGGGTGGCCTGGTGCGGGAGGGCGGCGTAGGCGGTGCCGCCGTTCGCGGCCCAGGTGCCCGCGTTGAACTGCAGGCCGCCGTAGTAGCCGTTGCCCGTGTTGATGAACCAGTTGCCGCCTGCCTCGCAGCCGGCGAGGCGGTCCCAGACCGCGCCGTCGGGCAGCGGCTTGGTGCCCACGGTGACCTTCTTGGGCTTCGGCTCCTTGGTGACCTTGCCGCCGATCTTCTCGCGGCTGATCTCCTTGCCGTTCTTCACGGTCACGCGGTAGGTGGCGATCTGCTCGCCGGCCTCGCCGGGGTCGGTGACCTTCTGCTCGCCCGCGTTCATGTTCGGGTCGTTGGTCTTCTCGACCGGCGGGGCGACGGGCTCGTTCACGTTGATGACCGTGACGCCCGTGCGGGAGATGTAGACCTCGGCGCCGGTGGCGAGCTTCACGTCGGTGCCGGAGGCGACCGCGTCCTCGGGGCCGAGCGAGAGGTTCTCGTTCTTCAGCAGCTCGTCGACAGTGACGGCGGTGGTCTGGATCTCGCGGACCGGGTTCGCGCCGTCGAAGAGCTTGATGTTCTTGCGGGTCTTGACCTCGATGTTCATGCCCTCGAGGGGCACGTCCTGCGAGCCGGGAGCGGAGAACCAGGCGCCCTCGACGGGCACGCCCATCTGCTTCGCGGCTTCCTCGACGGTGACCGAGCGGACCCAGTCCTCCTTGGCCTGGCCGTCGATGCTCATCTTGACCATGCGGCCGCGGTCGAGGGTGATCTTGCCGCCGTCGGAGATCGGGGCGTTCAGCGACGGGGACAGGGCGTCGTGCTCACCGACGACGATGCCTTCCTCCGCCAGGACGTCGCCGACCGTGCCCTCGTAGGAGTGGACGGTCTGCAGTGCACCGTCCACGTCGACCGTGAGGGACTTGTCCATCGCCATGGCGGTCACACCGCCACCGGAGATGGAGACGAGAACCGCGGCGACCGCGCCCTTGAGGAAGCGGCGCTTCCAGTTCGTCACGGTCTGGACGAGGACCTGCGGGTCGCCCTTCTCGTCTTCCTCCGACGGGAGGACGAGGGGCGGCATGATCGTCGTCTCGGCGTTGATGAGCCGGATCAGCTCGTCGACGTCGACGTTCGCCGTGGCGAGGAGCTCGTCGGCGTCCGGGCCGAGCACCTCGAGCACGTCCGCGGGCGAGATGCTCAGCGCACCGGCGGGGAAGCTCGGGTGAGGGTCCATGACACCGACTGCGGTGTTCCCGACCGGCGTGAACCAGTCGGTGTCCTCGTTGAAGTCGTACGGAGCGGCAGTTCTGTCGCTTCCAGACACTGGGTCGATACCTCCATTGCGGAAGCTTGGAGGCCACCGCACAGTTGGCGCTGCAAAGATCATTCGAGGGTTGAGCTCGAAGGTTCCCGGCAACTCCTCCTACGTGGTCTCGCTTCTTCGCGCTTCTGGCATGGGTCCCGCCCCGACTGCGGGCGTGCTCCCAACCGACTGGGTCGGTCCGGGTGGCACGGTCACGGGACAGTAACGGGGTCGCGGACGTTGCGCAAACACCCCCGCCGATGTTGTGACCTCAGTCACCCCATGGGGGTAGGAACCCTTTGCTCCGTTCGTCTTACATCGCATCTCAGTGACCAAGTCCGAACACTCGTTGAGCATTACGGGTGACGGCGGAGCAGAGTTCAGAAAGATCTTCGCCACGGAGAGTGGCCAAATCTCGAACTGTGTAATTCACACAATATGGTTCATTCGGCCGCCCCCTGAACGGATGCGGCGTCAGGAACGGGGCGTCCGTCTCCACCAAGAGCTGATCTTGGGGCACCAGCTGAGCCGCCTCGCGCAGCGCACGGGCGTTCTTGAACGTCACCGGCCCCGCGAACGACAGCACGTACCCCGCGTCGACGCACCGCCGGGCGAAGTCCGCGTCACCGGAGAAGCAGTGGAAGACCACAGTGGACGGTGCGCCCTCGGACTCCAGCACCTTCAGGATGTCCTCGTGCGCGTCCCGGTCGTGGATCATCAACGGCTTCCCGACGCGCTTGGAAAGGTCGATGTGCCAACGGAAAGCCTCGTGCTGGGCAGCCGGCGGCGAGTAGTCCCAGTAGTAGTCCAGACCGGTTTCGCCGATCGCGACCACCCGCGGCAGAACAGCGAGCCGCTCCAGTTCGGACTTCTCGGCGTCACCGAAGGAAGAGGTGCGCGTCGGGTGCACGGCCACCGCCGCGTACACCCGCGAGTCCCAAGTGGACGCCTCGGCGGCCCACTGCGCGGCGGCCAGATCGTCCGCCACGGTGATCACGTGCGAGACCCCGGCGGCCTCAGCCCGGTCCAGAATCTCCGCCACGCCGGCCGCGTCCACAGCTCCGCACGCGTCCAGATGCGTGTGAGCGTCGATCACCGGTGCCGGCAGAGCTGCCGGCACCGGCGGTCGTTCCCGCTTGTCAGTCACTTCTTCTCGGGCACTAGTCGGTGACGATCGGCGCGAACTCGGGCCCGGTCTCGCCCAGCTTCGGGTCGAGCTTCCCGAAGAGGGGCGACGGCTTCTCCAGCGGCCGGCCAACCTCGAGCGGCGTCGACTCCCAGCGAGCCTGCTCGCCGGCGTAGTCACCGGTCAGCACCGGGTACGAGCGGTCGGGCACGTCCAGGTCGGTGACCTCGGTCATCTCCGGCTGAGCCGCCCACACGCCCGTGCCGCCCAGCGCCTCGTGCACCTTCTGCGCCGAGTGCGGCAGGAACGGCGTCATCAGCGTGTTCGCGTCCTGCACGACCTGAAGAGCCGTGTGCAGCACCGAGTCACGGCGGTCCGGGTCGTCCTTGAGCTTCCACGGCTCCTGGTCCGACAGGTACTTGTTCGCCGCCGAGATGACCCGCATGGCCTCGCCGGACGCCTGCTTGAACCGCGAGCGGCGCAGGTGCGCACCCACGACGTCGAAGGCCGCCTTCGACTGGCGGAGCAGCTCGTGGTCTGCATCCGTCAGCGCAGTCGCCTTCGGGATCGCGCCGACGTTCTTGTGCGCCATCGAGATCGAGCGGTTGACCAGGTTGCCCCACTCGTTCGCCAGCTCGAAGTTCGTCCGGCGGACGAACTCCTCCCAGGTGAAGTCCGTGTCCTGGTTCTCAGGGCCCGCCACGGAGATGAAGTACCGCAGCGCGTCCGGCCCGAACTCCTTCAGGAAGTCGCCGACGTAGATCACGGTGCCGCGCGACGTCGAGAACTTCGAGCCGCTCATCGTGAGGTACTCCGACGACACGACCTCGGTCGGCAGGTTCAGCGTGCCGAACCGGCCGGGCTCGCCGCCCTTGTCGCCCGCGCCGTTCTGCCCGAGCAGCAGCGACGGCCAGATCAGCGAGTGGAAGACGATGTTGTCCTTGCCCATGAAGTAGTAGCTCTGGGCGTCTCCCGTCCAGAACTCCTGCCAGGCGTCGTCGTTGCCGGAACGACGGGCCCACTCCACGGACGCCGACAAGTAGCCGATCACCGCGTCGAACCACACGTAGAACCGCTTCATCGGCTGGTCGCGCCACCCGTCGAGCGGGATCGGCACACCCCAGTCGAGGTCGCGGGTGATCGCGCGCGGCCGCAGGTCCTTGATCAGGTTCTGGGAGAACTTCAGCACGTTCGGGCGCCAGTCCGTGCGCGTCGACATCCACGAGCCCAGCGACTCGATGAACGACGGCAGGTCCAGGAACAGGTGCTCGGTCTCGATGAACTTCGGCGTCTCGCCGTTGATCCGCGAGCGCGGGTTCTTCAGGTCGATCGGGTCGAGCTGGTTACCGCAGTTGTCGCACTGGTCGCCACGCGCGCCGTCGTAGCCGCAGATCGGGCAGGTGCCCTCGATGAAGCGGTCGGGCAGCGTCCGGCCGGTCGACGGGCTGATCGCGCCCATCTCGACCTTCGGAATGACGTACCCGTTCTTCCACAGCGCGGAGAACAGGTCCTGCACCACCTGGAAGTGGTTGCCGGTCGTCGTGCGGGTGAAGAGGTCGTAGGAGAGGCCGAGGCCCTGCAGGTCAGACGCGATCACACGGTTGTACTTGGTGGCGAGCTCACGAGCCGTGAGCCCTTCCTTCTCGGCCTGCACCTGGATCGGTGTGCCGTGCTCGTCCGTGCCGCTGACCATGAGCACCCGGTGTCCGGACATTCGCATGTAGCGGGAGAAGACGTCGGACGGGACACCGAAACCGGAGACATGACCGATGTGCCGGGGGCCATTGGCGTAAGGCCAGGCCACCGCGGTCAGTACGGAGGCACTCATGCACATAGCCTACGGAGGCGGTGCCAGCCGCTTTTCACTGCATGGGAGGTCGGTTTGTCCGCGACCAGGATGCTGGTGCTCGGCGTGGTGAAGCTCGTCGGTGAGGCGCACGGCTACCAGGTGCGCCGGGAGCTGACGTCGTGGGCGGCAGACCAGTGGGCGAACGTGCAGCCCGGCTCGATCTACCACGCGCTGAAGTCGCTGGCCAAGGACGGCCTGCTGGAACCGGTCGGGGTCGAGTCCGGCGAAGGGCCTGCCCGCACCACCTACAAGATCACCGCGGCCGGCGAGCACGAGCTGCAGGACCTGCTGAACCACGCCCTGGCCGACGCGTCCGCCGGCAACGACGAGGTCTCCGCGGGCGTGGCGATGATCAACCTCGTTCCCCGCAAGCAGGCGATCGTGTTCCTCAAGAACCGGCTGGCCGGGCTCGAAGGACAGCTCGCGCCGACCCGGCACGGCATCACCTCGATGCCGGAGATGGGCAAGCCGCAGCACGTCAGCGAGCTGTTCCGGCTGTGGCTCGTCCACCTCGAAGGCCAGGTCCGCTGGACGCGGGAGCTGATCGAACGCCTGGAAGCGGGCGAGTACGCGCTCAAGGACTAGTCAAACTTGATTAGTTCCCGCTAGCCTCTAGTCAAAGTTGACTAGAGGGGAATCAGTGATGATCAAGGCACGCGGCCTCGCGCGCCGGTTCACGACGAAGCTCGGCCCGGTGGAAGCAGTGCGCGGGGTCGACATCGACGTTGCCGAGGGGGAGCTCGTCGGGTTCCTGGGCCCGAACGGCGCAGGCAAGTCCACGACTTTGCGCATGCTCACGACGCTGCTGGAGCCGACGGCGGGTGAGGCGATCATCGCCGGGCACGACCTGCTGACCGATCCGGCCGGGGTGCGCCGCAAGATCGGGTACGTCGGGCAGAAGAACAGCGCGAGCGCCGACCAGCGCGTGGCGGACGAGCTGGAGTTCCAGGCCCGCTTCTACGGCCTGGGCAAGCACGACGCCCGCAGGAAGATCACCGAGGTGCTCGAACGCTTCGAGCTGACCGGCTTGGAGAAGCGCGGCGTCATCACGCTGTCGGGCGGCCAGCAGCGCCGGCTCGACATCGCGATGGGCATGCTGCACGACCCGCGGTTGCTGTTCCTGGACGAACCGTCGACCGCGCTCGACCCGCAGAGCCGCCGCAACCTGTGGGACCACATCAAGCAGCTCAAGGCCGACGGCGTCACGGTCTTCCTGACCACGCACTACCTGGACGAGGCCGACTTCCTCAGCGACCGGCTGCTGGTGATCGACCACGGCCTGATCGTCGGCGAGGGCTCACCGGACGAGCTGAAGAACCGCGTCTCCGGCGATCTCGTCGTGCTCGGCAGCCCGCAGGCCTCGCTGGTCGCCGACAAGTTCGAGAACGCCGTCGTGGACGGCGAGAAGGTCAGCTTCCGCATCCCGAACGGCGACCGCGCGTTGCCGGGGCTCCTCCGCGACCTCGACAACATCGGTGTCGAGCTGCACTCCGTCCAGGTCCACCGGCCGACCTTGGACGACGTGTTCCTGACCATGACCGGCCGCTCTCTGAGGGAGGAAGCAAATGTTGCGTGACACCTGGCTCGTCTTCGCCCGCGTGATGCTGCCGGTGGTGCGCAACCCGGTCGCGGTGATCTTCGGGTTGTCCCAGCCGCTGCTCTACCTGGGCCTGTTCGGACCGCTGCTCGGTGACACCGGCTGGCAGTGGTTCGTGCCGGGGCTGCTGGTGCAGATGGCGTTGTTCGGCACGGCCTACGCGGGCTTCTCGCTGCTGCCCGAGGTGCGGGCCGGTGTGATGGAACGGCTGCGGGTCACCCCGGTCAGCCGGATCGCGCTGCTCGTCGGCAGGGTCGGCAAGGACGTGGTGCTGCTCGTCGTGCAGGGCCTGCTGATCGTGCTGGCCGCGATGCTGTTCGGCTTCCGCGCGTCCGCCGGGGAGATCCTGCTCGGGCTCGGACTCGTGGCGTTGCTGGGCGTCGCCATCGGGTCCGTGTCGTACGCCATCGCGTTGAAGGTCAAGCTGGAGTACGTCTTCGCGTCTGTGCTGTCGTCGACCATCGTGCCGTTGATGCTGCTCTCGGGCGTGCTGCTGCCGATGTCCAACGGGCCGAAGTGGCTCTACTGGTTGTCTCGGGTCAACCCGTTGGCCCACGTCGTCGACGCCGAGCGGTCGATCTTCAACACCGGTTCGATCCTGTTCGGCCTGGTCTCGGTGGCCGCGTTGGTGCTGGTGGGCGTCTTCTACGGCGTCCGCACCTTCAACCGCGAGTCCGCTTGAGGTCACGCGGGGGCCCCGCGTTTCCCTGAGGGGAACGCGG
>NZ_JBEXPJ010000216.1:0-13770 GCF_040611995.1 Lentzea sp. NPDC006480 | reverse complement strand
GGTCAGAGCTCGACTCGGTACTGGGAGTCCACGATAGGTAGCCTGGTTCGTCGTGATCACCCGTGCCGCAGTGGTACCGCACCCGCCTCTTCTGGTGCCAGAACTGGTCGCGGGAGCCGCCGCGGAAACCGCGTCCGTGCGCGCCGCAACCGTTGCCGCAGCAGGGAAACTGCCCGGTCCGTGGGTCGCCGTCGCGGTGGACGACAGCGGCCCTTCGACGATGGTGCCACCGCTGTCAGGAACTTTTCTCGGATATGGGGTCGATGTACCTGTATCACTCGGCGGTGACTCGGTCCCGGACCCCCGAATTCCGTTGCCAGTGCTAATCACCGCGTGGCTGCGGGAACAGTGCGCAGTCGAAGTGTCACGCGTTGAACTCATACCGCGTGATCTGCCGACATCCGAATGTGTCTCGTTTGGACAACGACTTGCGGACGAATCCGCCGGGCTCTTGATCCTGGGCGACGGTTCCACTCGTCACGGCGCCCGCTCGCCGGGCTCTGACGACGAGCGTTCGGGACCTTTCGACGAGCACGTTCATTCACTTCTGGCCGCCGCTGACGTGGACGGCCTGCTTTCTCTCGACGTCGAGCTCGCGGCGGAGCTGGGTGCACAGGGCCGGGCGGCGTGGCAGGTCCTCGCCGGGGTGCCCGGACCGTGGCGTTGCTCGTCGGCCGAGTTCTTCGCACCGTTCGGCGTGGGCTACCACGTCGCTGTCTGGGAGCGCCCGTGATCACCCCCATCGCAGTTGTCGGACCCACCGCGACCGGCAAGTCCGACCTGGCAGTCTCCTTGGCGGAACGGTTCGGGGGAGAGGTCGTCAACGCCGACGCCATGCAGCTCTACCGGGGCATGGACATCGGCACGGCGAAGATGACGCTCGCCGAGCGTCGCGGCGTCCCGCACCACCTGCTCGACGTTCTCTCCGTCACCGAGACCGCGTCCGTCGCGGCCTATCAGCGGGAGACGCGTGCGGTGATCGAGGACCTGCTCGCTGCCGGCAAGCCGCCGATCCTCGTCGGCGGTTCCGGTCTGTACGTGCAGGCGGTGCTCGACGACCTGAAGTTTCCCGGTACCGACGACGCCGTGCGGGAGCGTTTCGAGGCCGAGCTGGCTTCTCTCGGCCCGGAGGCGCTGCACCAGCGGTTGCGGACTCTGGACCCGGCGGCCGCGATCGCGATCCTGCCTTCGAACGGGCGCCGGATCGTGCGCGCTCTGGAGGTCATCGAGCTGACCGGGCAGCCGTTCTCCGCGAACCTCCCCAAGCCCGGTCCGGCCCGCTACGACACCGTTCAGATCGGCGTCGACCGCGAGGTGTCCGAACTGGACTCGCGCGTCGACCAGCGGGTCGACGTGATGTTCGCGTCGGGGTTGGAGCGTGAGGTGCGTGCCCTCGTCCGGCTCGGTCTGCGCGACGGCAAGACGGCTTCGCGTGCGCTGGGCTACCAGCAGGTCCTGTCCGCAATGGACGGAGCCTGCACGATCGACTTCGCGGCCGAGGAGACCAAACGCGCCACCCGCCGGTTCGTGCGGCGGCAGCGTTCCTGGTTCCGGCGTGACCAGCGCATCACCTGGCTGGACGGTGCGCGGCCCGATTTGGTCGAGGCCGCCGGTAACCTGGTGCCGTGGAGTTCGTGAAGGGGCACGGCACGGAGAACGACTTCGTCATCCTGCCCGACCTCGATGACCAGCTGGACCTGACTCCTGCGCGCGTCCAGGCGCTGTGCGACCGGCAGCGCGGCCTGGGCGCCGACGGTGTCCTGCGCGTGGTCCGTGTGGACGGCCAGTGGTTCATGGACTACCGCAACGCCGACGGCTCCATCGCCGAGATGTGCGGCAACGGCCTGCGCGTCTTCGCCCGCTACCTCGTCGACGCGGGCCATCAGCCGCAGGGTTCCTTCGTCGTGGGCACACGGGCGGGCGATCGCACGGTCATCACGCACCCGGACGGCTCCGTCACGAACGACATGGGCCCCGCCCGCGTCACCGGCACGTCCATCGCGGCGGTCGACGGCACCGGTATCGGCGGCTTCGCGGTCGACGTCGGCAACCCGCACCTCGCGTGCGTCACCGATGTGCCGGTCGACGGCTTCGACCTCACCGTGCCGCCCGGCTTCGACCCGGTGTTCTTCCCGCACGGCGTCAACGTCGAGCTGATCAACGTCCTCGAAGCCGACGGCCCCCGTGGCGGTGCTCTGAAGATGCGCGTCTACGAACGCGGCGTCGGCGAGACCCGCTCGTGCGGCACCGGCACCGTCGCGTCCGTCGCCTCGTGGCTCGCGGGCCAGGGCCGCACCACCGGCTCGGCGACCGTCGACGTCCTCGGCGGCCAGGTGTTCGTGACGATCGAGCCGACGACGTCGACGCTCACCGGACCTGCCGTGCTCGTCGCGCGCGGCGAGCTCGACAAGTCCTGGTGGGACGCCCTGGCCTGACTGATATATCGCTTCCGACATATCAGTTGAGGTCGTAGACCTCGACCTTCCCGAGCCGCTCGGGCTTGACCACGTCCGGGTGCGAATCCGGCGCCGTCAGGCACACCAGCTTGTCGTCGACGACGGCGACGGCGAAGCACGTCTGCGTCGTCTCCACCCGGTGCGTGATCTTGCCGCCCTCGGTCACCCGGAACACCGCGGGCTGCAACGCCGGCGCCACCCACACACCGTCGCCGTCACCGGCGATTCCGTCCGGCGCGATCCCGAACTCCTTCACATCGGCCCACAACCTGCGGTTTTGCAACGATCCGTTGCGGTCGACCGAAAACGAAGTGAGTTTGAATGCAACGGTCTCGGCGACAACCAATATATTGCCGCTCTCGGACTCGCCGGTCGGGTCGGGCAGCAGGGCCATGCCGTTGGGGAACTTGAGGTCTTCGGCGACGACGCTGACGGAGCCGTCGGGCTGGACGAGAGCGAGTGCGGCGCCCGGCGGGTCGAAGTCGGGGTCGAGGAGTCGCGGGATACCGACTTCGGTGATCAGGCCGTGCAGGTCGAACCCGAAGTTGCCGACGTACGCGCGACCCTCGCCGTCGACGAGCATGTCGTTGGCGTGATAGGTCGCGACATCCGATATATCAGCGTGGAGTACGAGGTCGTCGCCCTCAAGACGGCGCACGGTGTGGTCGAGCATCGACACGATGAGCATGCGTCCGTCGGGCAGCCACCCGAGGCCCGAAGGCTGGCCGTCGAAGGCGACGACGAGCTCGTCCTCACCGGTCGCGAGGTCGAGCGCGTGCACCTCGCCCGCGTAGAAGTCGGAGTAGTAGAGGCGGCCGTCGGGGCCGCGTCGCGGTCCCTCGCCGAAGTGGAGACCGTCCCGCAGTACCCGAGTACCTGCTTGTTGCGCCTCAGCCATGGGCGTCGACGCTAGCTCCGGTCGGAAGATCACGCATCGTCCGCAACGGTGAGAACAACACCCACAACATTCCGAGGACCGAACCGATCAACGCGACCCACAGCGTCGGCACGATGCCGATCCACGTGCCGAGCCCGCCGCCCAGCAGCGCGCCCAGCGGCGTCGAGCCCCACACCACCCAGCGGATCGAGGCGTTCATCCGGCCCAGCAGGTGGTCGGGGCAGATCGCCTGCCGGTAGCTCACCTGGCCGACGTTGTAGACGACGATCCCGAACACGCACACCGCCGAGCCGGCCATCGGCAGCACCAGGCCCCACCCGTCCGACACGAACGGCAGCGTCAGGGTGAACGGCCAGGTCAGCATCGGGATGAGCCAGATCATCCTGGCCTGCCCGACCAGCACGCCGATCCGGTACGCGAACGCCGCGCCGAGCACACCGCCGACGCCGCCCGCGCTGAGGAGCAGGCCGGCCGTTCCCTCGCTGAGCCCGACGACGTTCAGCAGGAAGAGGATCATCACGGCGTTCTGGATGCCGTGGAAGAAGTTCGACGTGCCGGTGCACGCCACGATCATGCGCAGCGTCGTGTTGCCGAAGACGAACCGCAGTCCCTCGCCGATCTCGCGACGCAGGTGCGGGTCGGGGTGGCGTTCCGGCGCCGGTTCGACGGTCTTGATCCGGAGCAGGAAGAACGCCGAGCTCAGGTAACCCACACCGGTCGCCAGGACGCCGTTGGCCGCGCCGAGGAACTGTGCCGCGTAGCCGCCGATCGCGGGTCCGGACACCTCCGCGACCGACAGGCTGGCCTGCAGCTTCGAGTTGCCCTCGACGAGCTGGGCGCGTCCGACCAGCGACGGCAGGTACGACTGGTAGGCGACGTCGAAGAACACCGTGCACACACCCACCGCGAGGCTCACCGCGATGAGCTGCGGCAGCGTCAGCACGTCGAGCCACCACGCGACGGGCACGCTCAGCAGCAGTGCCGCGCGCGAGACGTCCATCGCGATCATCAGCGGTCTGCGGCGCATCCGGTCGACCCACACGCCCGCGGGAAGGCCGATCAGCAGGAACGCCATCATGCTCGCCGCGGCCAGCAGACCCATCTCGAACGGTGTCGCGTTCAGCACACCCGCCGCGAGCAGCGGGATGACCGTCATGCCGACGTTCGCGCCGAACTGGCTGATGGTGTCGCCCATCCAGAGCCTGCGGAAGTCGGGGTGCCCCCAAAGCGCCATGCCGACGAGTCTGCGCTGAGTGATTGGAAACTGTCAATCACTTAGACTGGAGGCGTGGCACTCTCCCGCAAGCGACGGCCCGCGACGAGCGAGGAAGCCGCGGCTCTCAGCTCTGACCTGCGGCTGCGGATGATCCGCATGACGTTCGACCGGCCGCTGACCAACAAGGAGCTGGCGCAGCGCCTCGGCAAGGACCCGGCGACGACGCTGCACCACGTCCGCAAGCTCGTCGCGGCCGGATTCCTCGAAGCGATGCCTCCCCGCGCGGGCAACAGGGGAGCGAAAGAGATCCCCTATCGGTCGACAGGGCTGTCCTGGCAGCTCGACAACAGCGAAAATGCGGTCGCAGTCGGTGAGGCGATGCTGCACGCTTTCCTCGGCGAGGTTGCCGACATCGGGCTCAGGGACGTGGATCAGAGCCGCCTGGTCGTCACCGTCGACCCCGAGGAACTAAAGCAGCGGCTCGCGTCGTTGATGGATGAGCTGGCCGCGCAACCGGTCAAGCCGGATGTTCCCCGTGTGGCGATCTACCTCGCGGTGTATCCGGGGGACTAGCAGTCCGTGGGACGATGAAGGGCAAATGACGGAAAACATCCAGAGCACAGAGTTCGACCCCGAGTTCGACTCGACGTGGGAAGAGGAAGACTTCTCGACGGGCGACTACGAACGTGTCGAACGTGCCGCGTTGCGTCGTGTCGCCGGGTTGTCGACCGAGCTCGAGGACATCACCGAGGTCGAGTACCGGCAGCTTCGCCTGGAGCGGGTCGTGCTCGTCGGGGTGTGGACCGAGGGCACGGCCGCGGACTCCGACGCCTCGATGGCCGAGCTGGCGCGCCTTGCCGAGACCGCCGGTTCCGAGGTCCTCGAAGGCGTGGTGCAGCGGCGCGACAAGCCCGACGCGGCGACGTACATCGGCTCCGGCAAGGTCTCCGAGCTGCGCGACGTGGTGCAGGCGACCGGCGCGGACACGGTGATCTGCGACGGTGAGCTCTCGCCGGGCCAGCTGCGTCAGCTGGAGGAGAGGCTCAAGGTCAAGGTCATCGACCGGACCGCGCTCATCCTGGACATCTTCGCGCAGCACGCGCGGTCCAAGGAGGGCAAGGCCCAGGTCGAGCTGGCCCAGCTGCAGTACCTGATGCCGCGCCTGCGCGGCTGGGGTGAGACGTTGTCGAGGCAGGCCGGTGGTCGTGCCGGTGGCGGCAACGGCGGCGTGGGTCTGCGCGGTCCCGGTGAGACCAAGATCGAGACCGACCGGCGCCGGATCCGCGACCGCATCTCGAAGCTCCGCCGCGAGCTCTCCGCGATCAAGGTGATCCGCGAGACCAAGCGCAGCCGCCGCGTCGCGAACGAGATCCCGAGCGTCGCCATCGCGGGTTACACGAACGCTGGCAAGTCCTCGCTGCTCAACGCGCTGACCGACGCCGGTGTCCTGGTGGAGGACGCGCTGTTCGCCACCCTCGACCCGACGACGCGCCGCGCGCTGACGCCGGAGGGCCTGGCGTACACGCTGACGGACACGGTCGGCTTCGTCCGGCACCTGCCGCACCAGCTGGTCGAGGCGTTCCGCTCGACGCTGGAGGAGGTCGGCCAGGCCGACCTGCTCGTGCACGTCGTCGACGGTTCCGACGCAATGCCGGAGTCGCAGGTCAAGGCCGTGCGCGAGGTGCTGGCCGAGATCAACGAGGAGTCCGGCACGCCGATGCCGCGCGAGCTGCTCGTCGTGAACAAGATCGACGCGGTGGGCGACCTGGGCCTGGCCCGGCTGCGGCACCTGTTCCCGGACGCGTCGTTCGTGTCGGCGCACTCGGGCCTCGGCATCGAGGAGCTGAAGGTCCGCATCGCCGAGCTGATGCCACGGCCCGAGGTCGTGGTCGAGGCTCTCGTCCCGTACGCGCGCGGCGAGGTCGTCGCCCGCGTGCACCGCGACGGCGAAGTGCTGTCCGAGAAGCACACGGAGTCGGGCACGCTGCTGTCCGCCCGCGTGCGCCCGGACCTCGCGGGCCTGCTCGAGGAGTTCGCGACGAACGGAACTCCTGCTTGATCCCGCCTCCACCGGTGGACGTGTGCCCGGTCAGCATGCAAGAGCTCTCCGGGCTCACGTCCGACGGAAACCAGTTCTTCGCCGTCAACGACAGCGACAACGGCACGCTGCGCATCCAGGTCATGGGCCGTGACTGCGCCGTTCGGCGCACGATCACCGCGCCCGTCGACCCGTTCGACGTCGAAGACCTGGCGATGACGCTGGACGGCACCCTCTGGGCCTCCGACACCGGCGACAACGGCAAGTCCCGCTCCACGATCGCCCTGCACAAGGTTTCGCCCTCGGGCGCCGTGGAGCGGTTCCGCCTCACCTACCCGGACGGCAAGCACGACGCCGAAGCCTTGTTGATCGACAAGTCCGGCATCCCGTACATCGTCACCAAGGAACCCATCGGCTCCGCACTGGTATATCGCCCGACGGCCCCGCTCCAAACCGATATATCAGTCCCGTTGGAGCAGGTAGCGCGCGTGTCGCTGTCCACCACGGACACTCCGGGCGGCCCCCTGGAAGGCACCCTTGACTCGCGGCTCGTGACCGGCGCCGCCGCCACGGCCGACGGCTCGGTGATCGCCCTGCGCACCTACACCGACGCCTACCTCTACCCGGTCCCGGACGGCGATCTGGTGAAAGCCCTCTCCGGCGACCCGGTCCGCATCCCGCTGCCGAACGAACCCCAGGGCGAGGCCATCGCCTTCGACCCGGACGGCACCCTGCTCTCCGGCTCGGAAGGCGTCGGCACCCCGATCCGCGCAGTGGCGGGCGCCGCCGCGCTGGCCAAGCCGCCGGCGCCGACGACCACGACGCCCCCACCGCCGGCTGCCGACCAACCCCAAGCGTCGCCGCCGTCGACGTCCAGCTCCTGGCAGAACTGGCCCCTGGCCCTGACCCTCGGCGGCGTCGTCCTGATCGCCGCCCTCGTCATCGGCCTCCGCCTGCGCCGCCGAGCCTGACCGCGCTGATCAGTCGGCGCGCGGCGGGACAGCTGCCGCCGCGAAGGCTTTTTCGATCTTGCTCTCGGCCTCTTTCGTGCCGCCGCGCTGGCTCACGTACGAGTAGGCGATGAGACCCGCGCTACCGGCGACGTTGACGACGGTCAGCGTGACGTAGAGCCACGCCCGCTCCTGCCCCCAAGCCCCCGGTGCCGTCGTGTGAAGTGCCTGCGCCAGTCCGATCGCCGCGCTGGCGGTGTACACGACGACGGCCGCCAGCAGCAGGGTCTTCACCTGCCGGTGAGACCGTCCACCTCGCAGGATTCGCGACTGCCAGGCGATCAGCGGCAGACCGGTGCGCCGCGCGATCTCCTTCTCCAGGCCGCGCTGGTATCCGATGAGGTTTCGCACCATGTTGTTCAGATAGAGGCCGTGCAGGATCACGATCGACACGGCCAGCGGCAACCACATCAAGAGGTAACCCCTGCCGCCACCGACAGCGACGGTCGCGGCAAGTGCGATCACCGTGCTGCCTGTGGCGAAGATGCGATCACCCGAAGTCGTCACGGCCGTGATCCGCCCGGCGACGTCGCGGCACTCGCCGACCAGCCAGTCGACGATCTGGGCTTCGGTGAACGGCGACGCCTCCGCAGGCTCTTGGGACACGAACAGCAGATTCCCACAACACTGATCTTCGCCCAGCCTCGCTGACCTGCCACCTTAGCAATGACTCTTTTGACTTCGTCGTCAAAAGAGTCATTGCAATGGCCTGAACCGCACGGCACCATGAGGTAATGCCTGGTAAGCGGCTGGATGAAGACGAACGGCAGCTCATCGCCCAGTTCCTGTGGGACGGGCTGGGGTACTCCGAAATCGGGAGGCGGTTGCAAAGGCCCGCCTCGACGATCCAGCGGGAAGTCGCCCGCAACGGGGGCCACAACAACTACCGGCCGGGGGCCGCGCACCGGGCGGCGGCCGAGCGGGCGACGCGCCGGATGCCCGCGGTGGACGACCTCGACATCGACGAGGAGGCCTACTCGTTCGACCGCAGCCCAGGCAAAGTGCAGGAGTTCCACCTGCGGCTGGTCGGCGTGTTCCGGCAGACCGGGCTCACGCGCACGGCGGCGCGGATCCTCGCCGAGATCTTCATGACCGACAAGGGGAGCTTGTCGGCGACCGAGCTGGTGCTGCGGCTGTCGGTCAGCCCGGGCACGATCTCGCGGTCGACGAGCTACCTGGAGGAGCTGGGTCTGTTGCGCAGCGAGCGCGACGGCAAGCGGATGCGCTACTTCCTCGACGACGACCTCTGGTACCGGGCGTGGCTGTCCAGCGCCGAGCGCAACGCCCTGTGGTCGAACACCGCACTGGACGGGTCCGAGATCTTCGGACCCGCCACGCCAGTGGGTGAGCGCCTCAAGGACATGGGCCAGTTCTTCAGCTTCGTCGTCCTGGAGATGGAGGCGACGCGGCAGAAGTGGGTCGACTTCTTCGAGAAGAAGAAAAGAGCTAGGGGAGACGCCTGAGCACGGTGACGACCTTGCCGAGGATGGTGGCCTCGTCGCCGTTGATCGGCTGGTAGGCCGTGTTGTGCGGCATCAGCCACACGTGGCCGTCCTTGCGCTTGAACGTCTTGACGGTCGCCTCGCCGTCGATCATGGCGGCGACGATCTCGCCCTGGTCGGCGGTCGGCTGCTTGCGGATGACGACCCAGTCGCCGTCCGTGATGGCGGCGTCGATCATCGAGTCACCGACGACGCGCAGCAGGAACAGCTCGCCCTCGCCGACGATCTCGCGCGGCAGCGGGAACACGTCCTCGATCGACTCCTCCGCCAGGATCGGCCCACCGGCCGCGATCCGGCCGACCATCGGCACGTACGCGGGCGTCGGCTTGGACATCGGGTCGAGACCGGGGTCGATCTCGGAGGGCAGCATGCCCACCGCGCGCGGGCGGTTGGCGTCGCGGCGCAGGAAGCCCTTCCGCTCCAGCGCGCGCAGCTGGTACGCGACCGACGAGGTCGACGTCAGGCCCACGGCCTCGCCGATCTCGCGCACGCTCGGGGGGTAACCGAAGCGGTCGACCCAGTCGCGGATCACATCGAGAACCTTGCGCTGACGCAAAGTCAGGCCCGCGTTGCCCGCGATCTCACTTACCTCTGCCGCCACAAGAGCGGGGTCCGGGTCGATCGTCTTGCCTGCCACGGTCGCTGTCCTCCTCGCCGCCCCCAGTTCGAATGGGATTCCGGCACTCCGTCGATCTTCGTGGTCGACGGTAGTCGTGTTTGCTGCACAGATCAAACACCTGTTCGAGGTATTTGGGCGCGTGTTGTGGCGTTCGGCGGGTCGGTCTGGTAGAAATTCGCACGGACGTTCGATCGAACCCCTGTTCGATCATGGTGGTTGACCTGCGATGGAGGTCGTCATGGCGGTGCTCGTCGAGAAGCGGTTGCCGGGTGTCGAAGGCAGTGACGTCGCTGCCGTCGCAGCGGGGCGTCCACTCCGTTCGGGTCCCCGGGTCATGCCGAGGCGACCGGCGACCAGGCCGCGTCCGGTCGCGGTGCCCGCGTCGCGCGAGTCGAGCTCGTGCGAGGTCCGGCCGAAGCGCGAGTCGATGCTCGAACTCGTCGCCGTCGGTGTGCTGAGCGCCCTGACGGTCATCGCTCTCGGTGTGCTCTACCTCCAGCAGACCGGCGTCACCCCGTAAGACCGAAGCGAAACCGAAGCCTCGCGGAAGTGGCCCTGTCCACCATTCGGTGCGACAGACGAGCCCACCCCGGAGGCAACGAGAATGAGACTGGGACGAATCGCCGCGGCCGCGACCATCGCCGTCGGCACCCTGCTGTCCATGGCGCCGGCCGCCGGCGCCGCCGCCTCCCGAGACGTCGACGTCTACACCGACGACCCGGACCCCAAGGGCGGCATGGCCTGGTTCAAGGCCTACGGCGAGCACTTCGGGATCTGCGACCGCGACTACGACGACCTCGGCGTGCGCGGCAAGCTCAGCTACACGTACAACGGCATCCTGTACGAGTACAAGTTGTGGCATCACTCGGGCCACCACCAGGACCCGCGGCTGAACTGCAACACCTACCCGGACGACATCAACATCCCCGAGGGCACCAAGGTGTACCTGCAGGTGTGCCTGCAGAAGGAGAAGGGCGCCACCCTCAAGTACTGCGACACCGACACGGGCGTGGCCTGACAGTTCGGCCGTGAGCGGTGGGGGCAGGGCTCGCTCACGGCCGCGCGGTGAGGCCTTCGAGGGCGCGCGTCGCGCGTGCGGCTCCGGTGACGTGCCCGGTGTCGCGCCAGATGCGCAGGGCCTCCCGCATCGCGTGTCCGGCCTGCGCGTCTCGACCGGAGACGGACTCCACGGCGGCGACGGCGAACAGCGCCTCCGCCTCCAGGGAGCGGAACCCACCCGCTCGTGCCACCTCGAGGGCGGCGGTCGCGTGCGGCCGCGCCGTCGCCGGATCGGTGGCGGCGAGGACGTGGGCGAGCGCGGCGGACGCCTCCGCCTCCAGTCCGCGCAGGCCGGACCGCGTCGCGATCTCCAACGCCCGCACCAGGTGTTCCCGCGCGGACGTCGCACGTCCCAGCCCGATCAACGCCACAGCCTCGGCCTGCTGGTCGCCGTCCTGCCGGGCGCACTCCAGCGCCTCGGCGGCGGTCCGGCGGGCGGTGTCGTGGTCGTCGCGGGCCAGATGCACGGCGCTCAGCCCGCTCAGCGCCGTGGCTTCACCGAAGCGGGATCCCTGCTCGCGGAACGACTCCAGCGCGAGCAGCAACGTGTGCTCGGCGTTCGCGACGTCGCCGAGCGCCAGCAGCACCGACCCCAGGTCCGCCAGGTTGGCGGCCTCCCAGAAAGCGAGCGAATCCTTGCGGCACAACCGGACCGACTCCTCGAGGCACGTTCTGGCCTCGGCCAGCCTGCCGAGCTGCCGGTAGTGACAGCTCAATGAGTTCAGCGCGTGACTCTCGCCCGACGGGTTGCCCAGCTCGCGGAACAGCTCGATCGCACGGTGGCTGTGCTCGACCGCCTCGGCGAGCCTGCCCGTCCAGTCCAGCATCGACCCGAGGTTCGACACGGCCGTCGCCTCGCACTCGCGCCACCCGCACACACGGCTGGCCCGCGCCGCCTCTTCAGTGTGCGCGACACCGTCCGTGTGCCGCCCTTCGCGAAACGCCGCGCCACCCATCGTCAGGCGCAGCAACGCTTCCGCGGCGTGCGCTTCGTGCCGCCTGGCAGCGGGCAGCAGCACCGACGCGAGCTCCAGCCACTCCGCGCGCCTGCCGTGGTCGTGGAAGAACCGCCGAACCGCGTCGGCGAGATACCAGACCTGCGGGCGCGGGCCGGCCACGGCTGCCCGTCGCAACGCCGCGACCAGGTTGGGCGCCTCCACGTCCAGCCACGCCACGGCTTCCGCGCTCGAACCGAACCGCACCGGGCTCTCGGCGGGTTCGTCGTCGCGGGGCAGCGACACCACTCGCTTGCCCAGCAGGGCCACCGCCGCGTCGGCGGCCGCGAGGTAGCCGGCGAACAGTCTTTCCCACGCGGGCGCGGATTCCCCGCTGTCCGCGCGTTCCTCGGCGTAGCGGCGGACCAGGTCGTGGAACCGGTAGCGGCCCGGCGCATGCGCCTCGACCAGGTTCGCGGCACTCAACCCGCGCAGCAACCGGATCGCGACACCGGAGCCGGTGCCGAGCAACGCCGCCGCGTCGTGCGGCGTGAAATCCGGTCCCGGCACGACGCCGAGCAATCGGAACAGTCGCCGCTGGCCGTCCGGAAGTGCTTGGTAGGACACGGAGAACGCCGTGGCGACCGCGCTCTGCTCCGCGCCGTCGAAGGCGAGCAGCGGGTCGGCGCGCAGCTCCGCGACCGCCGCACCGATGCTCGTACCGACGTTGGCCGCGGCGATCCGCAACGCGAGCGGGTGGTGCCCGCACACCTCGGCCAGCTCCGCGGCGGCGGCGGGTTCGGCGGCCACGCGCTCCTCGCCGAGCGCCGAGACGAGCAGCGCGTGCGAGTCCCGCTCCGGCAGCTGCGCCAGGGTGATCGTGCGAGCGCCGGTGCGGGCGACCAGGTCGCCCAGCCGGTTCCTGCTCGTCACCAGCACGCGGCCGGACGACGGCAGCAGCGGCAGCACCTGAGCGGCGTCGCGCGCGTTGTCCAGCACCACCAAGGCTTTCCGGTCCGCGAGCAGTGACCGGAAAAGTCCACTTTGGTCGTCCGATTCGGACGGTCTGGCACCGAGTGCGCGCAGCAGCTGAGCCAGTGCGGCGGTAGCGCTGAGGGGTTCGTCGTCGGCGTCGAAACCGCGCAGGTTCACGTACAGCTGCCCGTCGGGGTAGCGGTCACGGGCCGCGTGCGCCCACCGCACGGCGAGCGCGGTCTTCCCGACTCCCGCGGTACCGGTGATCAGCCACACGCCGTCCTCACCGGCCTCCAGCTCGGCCAGCTCCGCCGCACGGCCCGCGAAACCCCGTGCCGCCAAGGGGAGTTCGGCCGGGCGCACCTCGGTGACCGGCTGGACGGGAGCCCGGTCGTCGCCGCGCAGGACGCGCAGCTGGGCGTCGCGCAACGCCTGTCCCGGTTCGATGCCGAGCTCGGACACCAGCAGGTCGTGCCCCTGGGAGTACACCTCCAGCGCCTCGGCGGCACGTCCGCACCCGTGCAGCGCGAGCATCAGCGTCGCGCGCGGCCGTTCGCGGAACGGGTGCTCGTCGACGAGCTTGCGCAGCTCGCCCAGCGCCTCGGCGTGATGGCCCGCGGCGACCTGGAGCTCGTGCAGCTCCTCGGCGATCGCGAGGCGTCGTTCGAGCAGCGCCGGGCGTTCCAGCTCGGCCAGCTCGTCGCTCACACCGTCGAGCGGTGTGCCGGTCCACAACGCGAGCGCCTCGCGCAGGGGTGCGATGGCGGCCTCACCGGTCAGCGTCCGGGCGCGGGCGACGGCGTCGTCGAACAGGTCGAGGTCGCGCTCACCGGGCGCGACCTCGATCGAGTATCCGGACGCGCCACGCGTGATCACGTCGGTGCCGATCAGCTTGCGCAGGTCGGACACGTGCACCTGCAGCCTGCCGCGGGCGCTGCGCGGCGCCTGCTCACCCCAGGTCAGGTCGATCAGCCGGTCCTCCGGCACGACCCGGCCGGGGCTGAGCAGCAGCGCCGCCAGCACCGACGCCTGTTTCGGTCCGGCCGGGCGCACCGGCCCGGC
>NZ_JBEXPJ010000215.1:0-13776 GCF_040611995.1 Lentzea sp. NPDC006480 | reverse complement strand
CGTCTACATCGCACCGCCGGTCGCCGTCGCGCTGGCGAGCGGGGACAGGATTTGAACCTGCGACCTCTGGGTTATGAGCCCAGCGAGCTACCGAGCTGCTCCACCCCGCGTCGGTAATTAGAACCCTACGCGGGGCGGAGCACTAAATGCAAATCGGGTGGTCAGCCCGACGGAGTGGGGCTGGTCGGCGCGGTCGACGGGGCTGACGGAGCCCCGGTGTTGTACTGCTTGAACCTCTTCGAAGCGTCGTCCAGCTTCTGGTACGCCTGGCCGAGCGCGGTGAAGTCGCTGTTCTGCTGCGCCTTCTTGATGTCGGCCAACGCCGAGTCGATGTCGTTGATCGCCTTCTGCAGGTCAGGGCTCAACGACGCGTTGGCCGGCGGCGTGGTCGACGGCGGCGTCGAGGTCTGCCCGTTGCCGTTGTTGTTGTTGTTGCTCTGCGGCGGCACGACCGAACCGGTGCCGCTGAGCACCTGCTCCAGCGCCTCGCTCAACGTTGACGCGTACCCGACC
This sequence comes from Lentzea sp. NPDC006480, assembly GCF_040611995.1. NCBI lineage: Bacteria > Bacillati > Actinomycetota > Actinomycetes > Pseudonocardiales > Pseudonocardiaceae > Lentzea > Lentzea sp. NPDC006480. The sequence goes on along the minus strand of NZ_JBEXPJ010000215.1, from coordinate 13,263 downwards.
CGGTCGCCGTACCAGACGAGCACCTTGGACAGCTGCGGATACGACGTGTTGTTGGACGCTCGCTCGATGTAGACGGGTTCGACGTAGAGCAGCGCGCCACCCACGGGAAGCGTGAGCAGGTTGCCGTAGACGACCGTCGTCTTCTGCTGTGTCAGCAGGTTGAGCTCGCGGCTGACGTTGTCCGACGTGAGGAACTGGGTCTGGATCTGCTGCGGGCCCTTGGCGTCGGTGTTGAGCTGGAGCACGTTGATCTTGCCGTAGTTGTCCGGGTCCGACCCCACCGAGACGTAGGACGCCATGAACTCCCGGTTCTCGCGCACGAGCGGGCTGGTCAGCTGGAAGCGGACCTTGCTCGCGTCGGTCGGGTCACCGGCGAGGACGTAGAACGGCGGCTGGGCGTCCCTGCGCTTGTTCGCCGCGTCCTGCTGGGCCTGCGCCGTGGTCACGTTGTCGATCGTCGGGTCCTGCGGCGGGGCCCAGTAGGAGACACCGGAGTAGAAGTCCGACGGGGACTGCACGTGGTACTTCGACAGGATCTGCCGCTGCACCTTGAACAGGTCCTCGGGGTAGCGGAAGTGCGACCGCAGCTCGTTCGAGATGTCACTGGCCGGCTTGACGGTGCCCGGGAAGACACCCATCCACGCCTTGAGGACCGGGTCCTTCTCGTCGATCGCGAACAGGTTCACCGAGCCGTCGTAGGCGTCCACAGTGGCCTTGACCGAGTTGCGGATGTAGTTGACGGGCTTGTTGATCTGCGAGACGACCACGCCGTCCGCGGTGAGCGAGTCGTTGGTCGCGTCGCTCAGCGGGGTGCGCTGCGCGTACGGGTAGTTGTCCAGCGTGGTGTAGCCGTCGACGATCCACGTGATGCGGCCGTTCACCACGGCCGGGTACGGGTCGCTGTCGACGGTCAGCCACGGTGCGACGGCCTGCACGCGGTCGCGCGGGGTGCGCTTGAACAGGATCTTCGAGTCGTCCGCGATCGACTGGTTGAAGAGGATGTTCCGCTCGCCGTAGTACGCGGCGAACGCCAGCTTGTTGATCAGGTTGCCGACCGGGACGCCACCGGAACCGGTGTAGGTGTAGGACTTCGCGTCGGTGTCGTACTCCGCCGCCGAACCGGTGGGCCGGCCGCCGACGATCGAGTAGTCGCTGGCGCCGAACAGCTCGCCGTAGTAGGTGCGCGGCTGGTCGACCTTGATGCCGTTCTCGGCGTTGCGGATCGAGCCGTCCGGCGCGACCTCACCGGTCTTGAAGTCCGGGTAGCCACCGTTGGTCTGGTCGGCGTCCGCGTTCACCTTGTTCGCCTCGGCGTAGACGAAGCCGTTGCCGTGCGTGTAGATGAGGTGCTGGTTGATCCAGTCGCGCTGCCCCTGCGGCAGGCTGTCGAGCTTGAGCTCGCGGACGGCCACGATGTAGTCGCGCAGCTTCTCGTCCACTTTGTACCGGTCGACGTCGAGCTTGTTCGGGAACCCGTAGAACGGCCGCAGCTGGGTGAACTGCGTGAAGGTCCGCGACAGCACGGCCGGGTCGAGCAGGCGGATGTTGCCCAGCGTCGCCGCGTCGTTGGTCTTGATCTGGTCGTTGGTGACGGTCTGCTTGCCCTCGTAGGGCTTCGTCGAGACCTTGTCGTCGGTCAACCCGAACGACTGCCGTGTCGCCTCGATGTTGCGGGTGATCGACTGGGCTTCCTTCTGGATGGCGTTCGGCTTGACCGAGAACTGCTCCAGCACCGCGGGCCACGCCGCGCCGACGAGCACGCTCGACAGCACCAGCAGGACGGTCGCGATGGCCGGCAGCTGCACGTTGCGCATGAACGCGCCCGCGAAGAACGCGATCGCGCAGAACACCGCGATGCACAGCAGGATCAGCTTGGCGGGCAGCACCGCGTTGAGGTCGGTGTAGCTCGCGCCGACGAACTTCTCGTTCTCGTGCAGCAGCAGCTCGTACCGGTCGAAGAAGTACGCGACCGCCTTCAGCAGCACGAACGAGCCGGCGACGAGCGCCAGGTGCAGCCGCGCGGGCCCGGAGAGCTGACCGCCGCGACCGGCCAGCCGGATCCCGCCGAAGAGGTAGTGCGCGATCACCGCGCCGATGAACGACACCGCCGTGACGATGAACAGCCACGACAGCAGCCACTCGTAGAACGGCAGCTTGAACGCGTAGAAGCCGATGTCGTGCCCGAACTGCGGATCCGTGATCCCGAACGGCTGGGAGTTGAGGAAGAGCTGGATCTGCTGCCAGTCCGCCTGCGCCGACGCGCCCGCGATCAACCCGACGAACACCGGGATGCCGATCGCGAACAACCGCATCCGCCGCATCACCACCGTGCGGTAGCGGGCCACCGGGTCATCGGGCCCCGACACCGGCACGAACACGGGCCGCGCCCGGTACGCGAGGTACAGGTTGAGCGCGACGATGCCGCCGACCACGACCCCCACGGCCAGGAACAGCCCCAGACGGGTGAGGAGCACTGTGCTGTAGACGTTGCGGAAATTCACCTCGCCGAACCACAGCCAGTTCACGTAGGTGTCGAGCAGCCGCGATCCCGTGATGAGACCGAACAGGAGCACAACACCGACGATGAGCAGTATTCGGCTGCGTCGGGACAGTTTCGGCAGTCCGACCGGAGGCCGTGTGGCCACGAGGCACGCTCCTGGATCGCGGAATTTCAATACGTACGTTTAGTCCAACTCTACGGACGACGCCCTGGGTTCCCGTGAAGTCCGCAGTCTTACGATGACACGCGTGTCAGCGAGTGAAACGCCAGCGGTCATCCTCCCGACGGTCGCCCGCGAGGTAGAGGAGTTCGTCGGGGCGGGCGGCTGGGAGCAGCCCCCGCAACTCTTCGCCCTCGTGGCCACCTCAGACCTGATCAGCCAGCAACCGGAGCTGCGGGACCAGCTCGACGCGGAGTCGTCCCCGCTGACTCCGATCGCCCAAGACGCCCTCGAGGGTGACCTGGGCGACGCGCTGGCGGGCATCGAGTGGCCCCCGACCGTGACCGGCTGCGCGCTGGCCCAGGAGATCGTGGTCCTGCCCCCGGAGGCGGAAACCGAGCTGAGCCACGGCGAACTGGACGACGAGGCCGCTCGCAGGTTCGCCGCCGAACACCCGGCCCGCCGCGAGGCCCGCCTGGTCGCCGCCGTGCTGCGCGACGGCTCGGTCTCCTGCGTGCTGCGGCTGCGCGGGACGGTCGAGGTGCCGGAGGAGGTCGTCGAGCACCCGGAGCTCGCGCCCAACCTCACCGACGCCCTGCTCGCCACGCTGCGACCCTAGCCCGCTCCCTGATCACGCCCCCAGGCTGACACAACCCCGGCACGTGATCGCGCCGGGGTTGTGATCTCGCGTGTTCGCGTTCAGCGGACACCGCCTCGTACCGCGGTCCAGACCGCCGGACCCGCGCACGTCAGCGATCTTGTCGGACCCTCTGCCTGCGGGTTGCAACCCGCTGAGAACGTTGAGTTCTACCGACTCGGTGACCTGCTCCTGGCCAGGGCGGACACGGCCACCGTGTCCTGTCTGCTGTTGGAGCGTCCGCGGGTACCGCGACGTTCGGCAGGGTGGTCGCGAAGGCAGCCGTCGCGGTCGGCGTACCTGTCGCTGGTCGGCATCCTCCTGGGGAACAGTCGAGCGCGACCGTCGTGGCCGTCGTCGCACGTCAGCGATCTTGTCGGACCCTCTGAGTACGTTGAGATGTAGGGGTTCCCAGGTCGGGGGTACCCCTGCGCGAGCACGCACCCGCAGGCCGCAACGGGTCGAATCCACCGACGCCGAGCGGACGGCGATTCTCGGTGGCGGCGACGCGAGGCGGTTGTCTACGGTCCGGCCATGTCCGTCGATCTCTGGGCCACCATGCGCGCGCCGATCTCCCTCAAGGAGCTCGTCGCCGGTGCACGCCAGACGATCGGCCGGCTCCTGGGGATCGACGCCCCGCCCGTCATCCAGGTCTTCGCGGACCGGCAGTGGGGCGAGACCGGTCTCGTCTACGCGGGCCGTCGCCTGGCCGCGGCCGAACAGCGGTCCTTGACGGTCGCGGAGCTCGACCCGAACGCACCTGCCGACCAGTCGAGCCGTCGCTGGTACCACTTCGCGACGCCTGCCGGGGACGGCGCGGCGGCGGTCGCGTTCGACCACGTCGAGCCGTCCTTCAGGCCGCACCGGACCTGCGTCGGTGTCGTGACCGCGACCGCACTAGCGCTCACCGCCGCCGCACTGGGCGGCGGTGAGTTCGTCGACATCAACATCTTCATGCTGCAGCCGCCGGAGTCCGACCCCGAGCGGGTGATCGAACTGACGAGACTGCCCGACCGCGGCCAGGACTTCGCCGAGCGGTGCGAGCGCTACCTGCGCCAGTTCGCTCACCTGGAGGGCTGGCCGCCGGACTGACGGGATCAGCAGGCCGGCGTCGACTCGCCCTTGTTCAGCGCGTCCAGCGACGACACCGCGTCCTTCAGGTTCTCGACCTTGATCAGCTTCAGGCCGTCCGGCGCCTGCTGCTTCGCGTCCTGGCAGTTGGCCGACGGCACGAGGAACGCCGTCGCGCCCGCCTCCTTGGCCGCCACCATCTTGAACGCGATGCCGCCGATCGGCTTGACCGTGCCGTCGCCGGTGATCTCGCCGGTGCCCGCGATGGCCTTGCCGCCGTTGAGCTCGCCCGGCGTCAGCTTGTCGACGATGCCCAGCGCGAAGATCAGGCCGGCGGACGGGCCGCCGACGTCGGAGAGGCTGATCTTGATCTTGAACGGCACGTCGGCGCGGTCCACCGGGAGGATGCCGATGAAGCCCGCCGGGCGGCCGTCGTCGCGGGTGCCGAGGGTGAGCTGCGTCGACTTCGAGGTGCCGTCCTTCTCGAACGCGACCTCGATGTGGTCGCCCGGCTTGGTGTTCTCCAAGGCGGCGCTCACGTCGGCCGCGGTCTGCACCTGCTTGCCGTTGACCGAGATGATGCGGGCGCCGAGCGGGATGACGTTCTCCGCGGGGCTGCCCTTGGTCACCTGGTTGGCGATCACCTTGCCCGGATAGCCGAGGTAGTGCAGCGCGGCGACCTCGGCCGAGGTCTGCGACTCGCTGAACGCGAGCTCGTTGTTCTTCTGCACCTCCTCCTCCGACTCGCCGGGCTTGAAGAACTCCTCGCGCGGCGCGAGGGCGTAGCGGCCGGACAGCCACAGGCCGAGAGCGCCGAACAGCGACACGTCGTCGGTGAGCGAGACCGTCGTCATGCGCAGGGTTCCGTTGGTGGGGAAGGTGTTCTGGCCGTCCACCGAGACGACGTCGGTGTCCTTCACCTTGCCGAGCACGTCGTAGGTCGGGCCGGGGCCCAGCGCGACGTACGGGACTCTGGCGAAACCGCCGAGCAGTCCGAGTGCCGCCACCACGAGGAAGCTGACGATCAGCGTCCACGTCCGGCGGGTCAGTCCGCGCTCCCTCGGCGGGGGCGCGGGAGCGGGTGCGGTCGTGACGGTTTCACTCACGGCTGAACAGCGTACGACCATGTGGATCCGCGTACGGTAGAGGCATGAGTGACGTGCCGTTCGGGTTCAGCCCGCACGACCCCGACGACAAGAGCGGGAAGCCGGGAGACAACCCGTTCGACTTCAACCAGCTGGGCAACATGCTGAGCCAGCTGGGCTCCATGCTGAGCAACGCGGGGTCGTCGAGCGGGCCGGTCAACTACGACCTCGCCAAGCAGATCGCGTTCCAGCAGCTGTCCTCGTCGACCACCACGATCGGGTTCGCCGCCGATCAGTCGAGCGCGGTCACCGACGCCGTGCACCTGGCCGAGATGTGGCTGGACCCGGTCACGTCGCTGCCCGCGGGCAGCCGCACGACCCAGGCGTGGACCGCCCGCGACTGGATCGAGCGCACGATCCCCACCTGGCAGCGCCTGTGCGACCCGGTCGCGCAGCGCATGTCCAGCGCGTGGGTCGAGGCGATGCCCGCCGAGGCGAAGCAGGCGGCCGGTCCGCTGCTCGCGATGCTCGGCCAGATGGGCGGCATGGCGTTCGGCTCGCAGCTCGGCAACGCGCTGGCGCAGCTCGGCGCCGAGGTCCTCACCTCGACCGACGTCGGCCTGCCGCTCGGCCCCGAGGGCACGGCGGCGCTGCTGCCCGCGAACATCGAGAAGTTCACCGAGGGCCTGGAGCGCCCGGCCTCCGAGGTGATGGTGTTCCTCGCCGCCCGCGAGGCCGCTCACCAGCGCCTCTTCACGCACGTGCCGTGGCTGCGGCAGCGCCTGCTCGACACCGTCGAGGAGTTCGCCAAGGGCATCAAGGTCGACACCTCCGCCCTGGAGCAGCTCGCGGGCCAGATCGACCCGTCCAACCCCGCCTCCATCGAGGAGGCCATGGGCTCCGGCCTGCTCGAACCGCAGACCACTCCGGAGCAGAAGGCGGCGCTGACCCGCCTGGAGACGCTCCTGGCCCTGGTCGAGGGCTGGGTGGACGTCGTGGTCGACGCCGCCGTGGCCGACCGCCTGCCCGGTGCCCCCGCGCTGCGCGAGACGCTGCGCCGCCGCCGTGCCTCCGGTGGCCCGGCCGAGCAGACCTTCGCGACCCTGGTCGGCCTGGAGCTGCGTCCGCGCAAGCTGCGGGCCGCCTCCGCGCTGTGGAAGCTCGTCGGCGACCAGCACGGCGTCGAGGTACGCGACAGCGTCTGGGAGCACGCCGAGCTCGTCCCGACCGCGGAGGACCTGGACGACCCGCTGGAGTTCGCGGAGCGCCTGGCCAACACCCGCAAGGCCCTCGAAGACCCGATGGCCGAGCTCGAACGCACCATGCGCGAGGACGGCGACAAGCCCGAGGACGACAAGCCCGACGAAAGCTAGATCCGGGAGAACAGGCGGCCGAACCGCAGCACCAGCCACGGCCGCCTGCCGCGCACAACCGGCCAGGCTCGCGAGCGGCTCACCAGCCCGACCGAGCCGAGCAGGAAGCCGGCCGGATCGACGGAGATGCGCACGTCGGCGCGACGCGGACGGCCGGGCTCGACCCGGACCGCCCCGTCGCGCACGTGCAGCGTCCAGTCGTCACCACCGCGCAGCCGCAGGTGGTAGGTGCCGCTCGCGCGACGGGCGATTTCCTGATCCGTCAGCAGCACCACTGCGGGCAGCAAGCCGCGCAGACACGCCACGGCCTGCGCTCGCGTGATCAGCCAGGGACGGCCGAGCGCACGCGCGAGGTCGGTGCCGTGCAGCAGCAGTTCGCTGAGCATGCTCGCGCACAGGCCATATGCGGTGTGCTCGACGGTGAAGTACCAGACCCGCTGATCAGGGTCCGGCAGTGCGCCAGCAGTGCCGCCACCTCGCTCTCGAGCGCATCGGCGAGGCTCGCCGGTTCGCGGTCGGCGACGGCGTCGATCTCGCGCTGGTTCTCCTCGGCGAGCGAGACGGGAAACGGCGTCGGGGCCGAGGCCATCCGCAGGTAGCGACCGGGCAGCCCCACCAGGTGGGCCCCTGTCTCCGCCACCGACCAGGTGACCCGTGCGAGCGGCACGGACCCGTCCGGGAAGGCCCGCAACAGACCGCCGACCCGTGCCGCCGCCACGCGAACCTCCTCGCGCAACTGCGGCCAGTCCAACACTCCCTCCTCCGCGACCCGAACACGCGAAACGCCCGGCGAGCACACCCCCACCGGGCGTTCTTCGCGTTCAGCTGATCAGTCTTCCGAGATGCCCCAGCCTGCGGCGGCTGAGAGACCTTCCAGGTAACCCATGGCCCGCTCGGTCTTCGGGTAGCGGTGAACCCACTCCCAGAAGTCCTTGCCGTGCCCTGGTACGAGCAGGTGCGCGAGCTCGTGCACCAGCACGTAGTCGAGCACCCACGGCGGCACCTCACGCAGACGCTCGGACACGCGGATCGTGCCCTCGGTCGGCGTGCAGGACGCCCAGCGCGTGCGCATGGGGGGCACCCAGCGCACGCTGACGGGGTCGGCGAGCGAGTCCAGGTACCGCGCCGACAGCTCGGCACAGCGCGCCATCAACGCCTCGTCCGACGTGCGCGCAGGGGATCTCCTGCGCGTCTCGCTGCGCTGGAGGCGGCTCAACATCTCCGCCACCCAGTGCTTCTCTTCCCCCTTGGTCATCCGTGCCGGCAGAAGGACGACGACCGTGTCGCCCTCCCGGTACGCGCTGACCATGCGGCGGCGCCGGGGGCTCCGCCGCACCTCCACCCGCGGTTCGGCCATGCAGTCACCGTAAACGTCGGCACCGACAATTTTCGGCCCCCAACCGGCCGCACGCGGACACCCGGCGGGTGAAGTTCCACCGAACGGCGGCTGGACACGCGCGGATGAACCTGCGCGGATTCACCGCCTCGCCCAGGTACCGTCGCGCCAAGGTCCTCGAGTGTGTCCGCACTCACAACTGCAAGGGAGGGGCCGTGGCCGAGAAGTACAACGGCTACTGCGTCAAGTGTCGGGAGAAGCGCGACTTCGACGGCAAGGTCGAGGAGACCAACGGCCGGCGCATGGCGAAGGGCACCTGCCCTGTCTGCGGCACGAAGATGACGCGGATCCTCGGCAAGGCCAAGGTTTGACATTTCCGCTGGCAGGGGGCTCCGCCCCCTGCCAGTCTTTCTCACGTGGACACGAGACCTCGCGTACGTGCAGGACTGGCCGTGGTGCGCCGCGGACCGGGCGTCGTGCAGGTCGGCATCGACCCGAAGCACGCCGTGGTGATCGACTCGCTGCCTGAGGCGCTCATCGACGAGCTGATCACCCTCGACGGCCGCCACACCGTCGCTGAACTGGGTGAAAGACTGAAAAATCGCGGCGAGAACCCGCAGCAGTTGATCGACGTTCTGGCCTCGCTCGACGAGGCCGGCCTGCTCGACACCGGCCACCCCGCGAGGGACGCGACGGCCGCCGTCCACGGCGCCGGACACCTTGCGCTCTCCATTACTTCGCTTCTAGCTGAATCAAACATTCAGCTCGCCCACAACGCGGATCTGACCGTGCTGGCGGCGACGCTCGTCCCCGATCCGAACCTCGTGAGCACGCTGATGGTGTTCCGCACACCGCATCTGCCCGTGCGCGTGCGTGAAGGCGTGGGCATCGTCGGCCCGTTGGTCCTGCCAGGCCGTTCCTCCTGCCTGAACTGCGCCGACCTGCACCGCGCCGACCACGATCCGGCCTGGCCCGTCATCGCCGCGCAGCTGGTGGGCAAGCCGGCGTCCACCGACGTGCTGTTCGCCTCGGGCACGGCGGCGCTGGCCGTGGTGCAGATCCTGGAGTCGTTGATCTACCTCCGCGGCCGCGACCTGGCCCCGCCGCCCGTGCTCAACGCCACCCTCGAGCTGGACCTCGTGACCGGCGTTGCTGAGAGGCGAAGCTGGTATCCGCACCCTGACTGTCAGTGCGCCGCACATAACATGGCCGAGTGACCGAGATTCCGCGCAAGGCCGTGCAGCGCACCGCCAAGCTGGCCAGCCTCCCGCTCGGGGTGGCGGGCCGGGTGGTCGGCGGCTGGGGGAAGCGACTCACCGGACGCGCGGCCGACGAGGTCAACGCCGAGGTGACCGCCAAGACCGCGGAACAGGTCTTCGCGGTGCTCGGCCAGCTCAAGGGCGGCGCGATGAAGTTCGGCCAGGCCCTGAGCGTCTTCGAGGCGGCGGTCCCGGACGAGCTCGCCGCCCCGTACCGCGAGGCGCTGACCAAACTCCAGACCGCGGCGCCGCCCATGCCGGCCCGCACCACCCACCGCGTGCTCGCCGAACAGCTCGGCGCCTCCTGGACGAAGCGCTTCCAGGAGTTCGACGACGACCCGGCCGCCTCGGCGTCCATCGGTCAAGTGCACCGCGCGGTGTGGCACGACGGCCGCGAAGTAGCCGTGAAGGTCCAGTACCCAGGAGCCGACGAGGCCCTGCGCGCCGACCTGAAGCAACTTCTCCGCTTCTCCCGCCTGCTGCAGGCGATCATGCCCGGCACCGACGTGCGCCCACTGCTGGAGGAGCTGCGCGACCGGTACCTGGAAGAGCTCGACTACCGCGACGAGGCCGCCAACCAGCGCACCTTCGCCAAGGCCTTCGAGAACGACGACCACGTCCTCGTCCCGCGCGTGGTCGCCTCGTCCCCCAAGGTCATGGTGACCGAGTGGACCTCCGGCGTAGGCCTCTCCACGATCATCCGCGAAGGCTCGGTCGAAGACCGCGACCTGGCCGGCCAGCGCCTGGCCGAGTTCCACTTCTCGGCCCCGTCCCGCTCGGGCCTGCTGCACGCCGACCCGCACCCCGGCAACTTCATGCTGGGCGACGACGGCCGCCTGCGCGTGATCGACTTCGGCGCCGTGGCCCGCCTCCCCGACGGCCTTCCCAAAACCCTGGGCCTGATGACCCGCCTCGCCCTGGACGGCCGCTCCGCGGACCTCGTGGAACTCCTGCGCACGGAGAACTTCATCCGCGAGGGCATGTCCCTGCACGGCGAAGACGTCCTCGGCTACCTGGCCCCGTTCGTGGAACCGCTGCGCACCGAGTCGTTCCACTTCACCCGCCGCTGGCTCCAGTCCCAAGCCGAGCGAGTGGGCGACCTCCGCAGCCCGGACTCACAAACGGGCCGCTCCCTGAACCTGCCACCTCAATACCTGCTGATTCACCGCGTGACATTGGGCGCAACAGGCATTCTCTGCCAGTTGGACGCCCACGTGACCGCACGCGAAATCGTCGCCCGCTGGCAACCAGGATTCGACGACTAACTCGTCCGAGTGAACGTTCGTCAAGTTGTCCACAGGTTGGCTCCGAGCCCCTTTTCTCCACCCCAGCTTGCGCCACGATGGACGCATGGCCCCCATCGCAAGCACCGCTGACCTGCACAAATCCGGACTCTCCCGCCGCGAGATCCAACGCCACTGCATGCCCACCGGCCCCTGGCAACAGCTGCTCCCCGGCGTAGTCCTGCAAAAGCCGACACCGCCAACCCGCCTGGACCGCCTCCGCGCAGTCCTGTTCTTCGCGGGCCCTTCATCCGTGATCACCGGTGCGGACGCACTCGCCCAACAGGGAGCCTCACTACCTCTCCCCCGGCACATTCACGTGCTGGCAGGAATGAACACGCGCCGCTCCCACCCCTCAATTCTCTTCGAGCGCACAACCCGCCCACCCGAAGTCGTGGAACGCAACGCCCTCCGCCTGGCCACCCCGCCCCGAGCCACCCTGGACCTGGCCCGCCGCTCGGCCAACCCGCGCGAGGTAGTAGCCATCCTCGACGCCGTGATCGACGCCCGCTTGTGCTCGCCCACCGATCTCCACAGGGAGCTGGAACAAAGCAGCCGACGAGGAACGGCCCTGATCAGACAGGCCTTACGCCACCTCTACCCACAAGCGAACCCATAACAGCGCCGATGCCGCGGGCGAGGCGCTCTTCCCGTGCGTTCCGGTGGCCCCGTCACGAGTCGCGCCCGATCGTTTGCCGCAACCGGCAGCCGCTCAACGCAAGCCGACCACCAGCCCAGGTCGCGGACTGAAACCGCAGCGTCCGCCGCCACCCCGCCCGCCTGCGAACCCGAAACAGGACCAGCCTCAACGCCAGTACTCGTCCGGCAGCTTGCCCTCAATATCCCGCACATGCGTTTTAGCGCAAACGTGACACAACCACCGAACCGCCGCTCCGTCCCGCTCACACGACCAAGCCAAAAACTCCAGGTCAGAAACGGAGGACCGCACCCGCCCACATCTGTGGCACGCCGCAATCGCCTGCGTCACGCAGTCACCGCCGCCGCCCCAGGTGAACCGTGTCGGTCTCCAGCAAGAACACATCCTCACGAGCGCCGACAAACTCGGAGTCAGAGGGGTTCAGCAGCCGCCGCAACGCATCCCGATCAGCCGGATGCAGATACGACGAGGTGATCTCGGACAACCAGGTGAGCCGATCAACGGCCCACTCGCGAACGAGGTGCTTGGCCGGCGCCGGATGATCAACAACAAAGCTGAACGCGGAAATCTCCCCAAGTCCGGCATCAGCCAGCGCCACGTTCCATCCAACCGGCAATCGCACCGACCCGGTCATCTTCTCGCGCATCGAAACGAACCAGTCGGCGCGAGCCGCGGCCATGCGATCGGCGAGCCCCGGCTCACCAACCCCGAGATCCCAAGGCAGGAACCGAGTCTCAAGCCCACCTTCGGCCAACGCCAGCCACCCACCAGGAGCCAGCGCGTCAACCAGCCGGCGAACGCCGCGCAACTGATCAGGAAGGTGATGGATCACCCGAGAGCCCCACACGAGCTCGACCGGCCCGGCGAACGACAACGGGTCCTCAACAGCAAGATCCGCCAGAACGGGCTTGACGGACACAGCGCCGTCAGCCTCGGCACGGGCAGCCGCGCAGGCCGCGTCCAGCAACTCGGGCGTGGCGTCGACCAGCACCAACACGCCACCGCCGTGCTCGCGCAACGCCGAGACCAGCGGCACGCTCATGGATCCGGCGCCACAGCCGACGTCCATCACGACCGGCGAGTCGGGCAGCAACCCCACCAGTCTGCGCGCGACAGCGGAGAGCGCCTCGGACTGCAGCGATCCGTAGCGCCTCATCGCGTGGAGGCGGGCGGACCAGTCGATTCCGTCGTGGGTGTGGTGCGGCACAAAAGGAACGGTACGGAGGAACGGCCGAGGCCGCCATCCACCTTCTCGTGGATGACGGCCTCAGCTCGAGACTGTCAGAGGTCGAAGCGAGCCGCTCTGCGACCGGCCCATCGCGCCAACCTGCGCCAACGTTGCGCTGACGCGAGGCGGTTCGCCAGGCGTTGCTCTTCTGCGAACCTCTGGGCTTCTTGTATTCGTATTCGCACGAGTTCTTCATTCAGAGACATGGGAGTCAGGCCCTCGTTCAGGTAGGTGGGGAGCGCGCTGTTGCTGGTCACGGTGTTCACGCAGCCGCCTCCGTCTTGTCAGCGGTGACGACAGCTGCCGCGTCCTTGCGCGGACGGCCACGGGGCCGCTTCCGCGCGATCACGACACCGCGCTCGAAGATCTCTCCACCCCAGACACCCCACGGCTCGTGCCGCGCGATCGCGCCGGCGAGGCACTCGGCCAGCACCGGGCAGGTCCCGCAGAAGGACTTCGCCTTCTCCAGGTCGGTCGGCGCGTCAGCGAACCAGAGGTCGGGGTTGTGGGTGCGGCAGGGCAGGTCAAGCCCCTCCGCGAGGTCCGGAAGTGTCTCGCCGGTGAGCGGGACAGTTGCCGTCAACATCAGGGTTTTCTCCTTGTGTGGGGTACTGCAAAAACACGAAAGCCGCGGACTCTGTGCGAGTCCGCGGCTTTCGTGAGCCTGGTGGTG
>NZ_JBEXPJ010000214.1:0-13789 GCF_040611995.1 Lentzea sp. NPDC006480 | reverse complement strand
GGCGTACGCGTCGACCTGGTCCTCGGGCGTGACCGGCGTGCCGTAGCGCGACTCCAGGGAGATCACGTTCGTCGGCCGCCGCGAGGAGCTGGCGGCGCTGGGGCGGCTCTGCGCGGAGCACCGGCTGGTGTCGCTGGTCGGCCCGGCGGGAGCGGGCAAGACCAGGCTGGCCGTCCAGCACGTGAGCAAACGCGCTGATCAGGTGTGGTGGACGGCGCTGGCGGCCGCGCCGGAGGTCGTGCCGGCGATCTACCACGCCATCGGCGCGCACCCGCTGCCGAACCGGACGGTGCGCGACGCGGTGCTGGCCGAGATCGAGCAGCACCGGCGACCGCTGCTCGTGCTGGACAACTGCGAGCACGTGCTGGCCGAGGTCGCCGACGTGGTGTCCGAGCTGCTGGCGTGCTGCCCGCGGCTGCGCGTGCTGGTGACGTCGCGCGAGCCGCTGCGGCTGGCCGGCGAGCAGGTTTTCGGGCTCGGCGAGCTGGAGCTGCCGCCCGCCGGCGCGAACCTCGCCGAGGCCCTGCGTTACGACGCCGTGCTCCTGTTCGGTGATCGTGCCGTCTCGGTGGACAGGTCGTTCGAGGTCGACGCGTCGAACGTCGCGGACGTCGTCGCCGTGTGCCGCGCGCTCGACGGCATGCCGCTGGCGATCGAACTGGCCGCGCGCCGCATCACCGTCCTGTCCCCCGCCGACATCCTGGCGAGGCTCGGCGACCGGCTGGGGTTGCTGACTGCCGGGCCGCGCGCGTCCGACGACCGCCATCGCACGCTGCGGGCCGCGATCGGGTGGAGCTACGACCTGCTGTCCGAGGCCGAGCAGTCCGCCTGCCGTCGTCTCGCGGTGCTCGGCGTGCCGTTCGACCTGGGTGTCGCGAGCAAGGTCTGCGACGTCGAGGACGCCCTGGACCTGCTGACCAGCCTTGAGCAGAAGTCGCTGCTGGTGGCCGAACGCGCGTCCGGCACCACCACGTTCCGTCAGCTGCAGTCGATCCGTCTCTATTGCCGCGAACGCGCGGTGGAGCACGGCGAGATCTCTCTCGTGGCCGACCGTGTGGTCGACTGGGTGTGCTCGGTGGTGGAGCCGGAGATCTCGTCCTTCTTCGCGTCGCCGTCCGTCGTGCTGCGCCTGGACCGCAACATCGGCCTGCTCGAGCTCGCGGTCGCGCGCAGCGCCGACGTCGGCGACTGGCCCCGGCACGCGCTGGCGATCGTCGCGACGGCCTGGACGTCCACCCCGCGCGGCCCTCGCGGCGCGCCGACCGAGCTCCTGCACCGCGCGTTGACGCAGCCGATGCCACCGCCCTACCGCAGCGTCCTGACCGTTCTCGCGGCCATGCACCACCGGGTGCGCGGCGGCTGGCACGTGACGCGCAAGTTCGCCCAGGAGTCGCTGGCGATCGAACGAGCCGACGCGTCGCGGCCTGGCGCGCTGGCCCGTGCACTGGAGGTCCTGGCCTCCGCGGAGGCCCACACCGGAAATCCCGAGCTGGCCTGGCAGCTCTACGACGAGGCCGTGGAGCTGCTCCGGTTCTCGGGCGAGAAGCTGGCCCGTGGCGTGCTGCTGAACTCGTACGGCTGGACGCTGCTGCAGCACGGCGAAGCCGATCTCGCGGCGCCGCTGGTCCGCGAGTCGCTCACGCTGGTCCGGCTGATGGGCCTGCCGCACATGCTCAACCCGGCGCTGCACACCGCGGGCGCCATCGCGTTGGCGCGCAAGAGTTATCCCGAGGCGGTCGACCTCTTCCGGGAGAGCCTGGAGATCGGCTCGGAGCATCCGATGGACCAGTTCTACGACCTCGAGGGCCTCGCGCTGGGACTGGTCGGGGTCGGGTCGGACGACGAGCGCGCGTTGTCGTTGCTGACCGCGGCTGCCGTGGTGCGCACTCGCTACGACTTCCAGGCGGAGCCGTACTGGCAGGACCTGCTGGACGAGGCGCGTGCCGTCTGCCGGACCCGGATCACCGCCGCGCGGCTGCGCGCGGCCGAGTCGACCGGCGAGCGGATGTCGTTGCCCCAGGCCATTTCCTACGCGCTGACCGCGATGCCGGTCGCCGAGGACGACCACGGGGTGATCTCCGAACGCGAACTGCACGTCGCGACACTGGTGGCGGAAGGCCTGACGAACCGGCAGATCGGGCAGCGGCTGGGGATCTCGCCGCACACCGTGGCCCGGCACGTGACGCACGCCCGCACCAAACTGGGGCTGCGGTCGCGGTCGCAGCTGGCGGTGTGGGCGGGGCGCCACACCCCGTGACCCAGGCTCGGCGGACAGTACCGATCGGGTTATCCTCTAGCCCTTTGACGCGGACGTCTTCCGCCAAACCTGCAGCTAGGGAGTCAACTGTGGCGGTCACCTCCGCCGAGCGTTCCGCCGAGGTGCGCGACGCCGCTCGCCCCCAGCACGCTCAGCGGGGCGACATCCAGGGCCTGCGAGCACTCGCGGTCGGTGTGGTCCTGCTCTACCACCTGCGGCCCTCGTGGCTGCCCGGCGGCTTCGTCGGCGTCGACGTCTTCTTCGTCATCTCGGGTTTCCTGATCATCGGCACGCTCACCAACGAGCTGCGCCGCACCGGAACGGTGAGCCTGCGCGACTTCTACGCGCGGCGCATCCGCCGGCTGCTCCCGGCCGCGACCGCCACCCTGCTCGCGGTCGTGGCCGCCGTCGTGGTGCTGCTGCCCGAGTCCCGGTGGCCGGACTTCCTGCGCGAGGTCGTGGGGTCTGCGCTGAACGCCCAGAACTGGCTGCTCGCCGTGCTGTCCAACAACTACGGGCACGCCACCGCCGGTGCGTCTCCGGTCCAGCACTACTGGTCGCTGGCCGTCGAGGAGCAGTTCTACCTCGTGATCCCGTTGCTGCTGATCGCCAGCGCCGCGCTCGCCGGCCGGTTCAACGCCGCCAAGGCTCGTTATGCCGCCGGCGCGGTCGCACTGGTGACGGTCGCCTCGTTCGCGTTCTCCGTCTACTACACGCCCGTCAACCACGGCGCCGCCTACTTCGTGACGCCGACCCGCATGTGGGAGCTCGGCATCGGCGGCCTGACCGCGATGGCGCTGCACCGGGTGACGCTGACCCGCGCCGTGCGGGAGGTGCTCGGCTGGCTGGGTTTCGCCGCCGTGCTGGTCGCGACCGTCCTGTACACGACGGACCTGGAGTTCCCCGGCTACGTGGCGGCGCTGCCGGTGCTCGGCACCGCGGCGATGCTGGCCTGCGCGGGCACGTCGCTGGCCGGGCTGCTGAGCGTCCGGCCCGTCCGCTACGTCGGTGACATCTCCTACAGCCTCTACCTGTGGCACTGGCCGGTCATCGTGGTGATCCTGGAGCTCAGCGGCCACGACCGGTTGTCGAAGAAGGAGATGCTCATCGCCCTGGCCGTGAGCTTCGTGCTCGCGGCGCTGTCCAAGCACTTCATCGAGGACCCGTTCCGCCGCAACAGGTTCGGCCGCCGCCGCGGCACCTACCTGTTCGGTCTGATCCTCGTCGTCGTGTCGGTGGTCGCGGCCTCGGTCCCCTGGTACACGGCGGAAAAGCACCTCACCCAGCTCGCGTCCCGCACCGCGCTCGACGCCGACCACCCCGGCGCGATGGCTCTCGACCCCAAGGCCCCCAAGCCGGTGCCGGCCGGTGTGCCGCTGCTGCCGGACCCGGCCGTGGCGAACGAGGACGGCCCGTACAGCGGCGGCGACGGCGACTGCCACGTCTACAGCCTCAACTACGCCGCGAACGCGTGTTCGTGGGGCGACACGTCCTCGCCGAAGTCGGTCGTGGTGCTCGGCGACTCGCACGCGGCGCAGTACACCACCCCGTTGATCGACTTCGCCCGCGGCGCCGGCCTGGGCAACTGGAAGGTGCGGGCGATGACCCGCAACGGCTGCCCGTTCAACGCCGTGGCGCCGTCGGAGGCCGGTACGCCGATCACCGTCTGCTCGGACCAGAACCGCGCCGTGCTGGATCGGGTCAAGGCCCTCAAGCCGAACCTCGTGGTGCTGTCCGGCATGAGCCGCGAGTCGTACCTGAACGACCTCAAGTGGACGTGGAAGTCCCGCGAGGAGATGGTGTCCGGCTACCGGGAGATGCTGACCGCGTTCACCGGTGCCGGGATCCCGGTCGCGGTGATCAAGGACCTGCCCCGGCCGAACGGCCAGGTGCCGCGCTGCCTGGAGCGCAACGCCGGCGACCCGGCTGCCTGCGGCACCCCGCGGGCCGAGGCGTTCCAGGGCGAGGGCGATCCGCTCGTGGCCGCGTCCGAAGGCGTCGCCGGGGTCAAGGTGGTCGACCTGACGCCGTGGTACTGCAATGCGGACATTTGCCCCGCGACGGTCGGCAACGTCGTGGTGTACCGCAACAACCACGTGACGAACACGTACGCGCGGACGCTCGCGACGCCGTTGCTCACCGCGCTGGGCATGCGCTAGCCGTTCGGAAATGACGAAGGCCGGCCCCGCGGGGCCGGCCTTCGTTCGTTCTCAGACCTCTGCTTCGAGCATCTCCGCCGTGACCGCGGACTCGGTGTCCGGCAGGCCCAGGTCCTTGGCGCGCTTGTCCGCCATCGCCAGCAGACGCCTTATGCGGCCGGCGACCGCGTCCTTGGTCATCTGCGGTTCGGACAGCTGGCCGAGCTCCTCCAGCGACGCCTGACGGTGCGCGAGCCGGAGGTGTCCGGCGGCGGCCAGGTGATCGGGAGCCTCCGGGCCGAGGATCTCCAGCGCACGGGCCACTCGGGCCGCCGCCGCCACCGCCGCACGGGCGGAGCGGCGCAGGTTCGCGTCGTCGAAGTTCGCGAGCCGGTTGGCCGTGGCGCGGACCTCACGCCGCATCCGGCGCTCTTCCCACGCCAGCACGCTGTCGTGCGCGCCGAGCTTGGTCAGCATCGCGCCGATGGCGTCGCCGTCCCTTATCACCACGCGCTCGGCCCCGCGGACCTCGCGCGACTTCGACGAGATGCCCATCCTGCGCGCCGCACCGACCAGGGCGAGGGCCGCCTCCGGGCCGGGGCAGGTGATCTCCAGCGACGAGCTGCGGCCGGGCTCGGTCAGCGAGCCGTGCGCGAGGAACGCACCGCGCCACGCGGCCTCCGCGTCGCACACGCCACCCGACACGACCGGCGCGGGCAGTCCGCGCACCGGACGTCCGCGCGGGTCCAGCAACCCGGTCTGGCGGGCGAGCCCCTCACCGTCCTTGACCACGCGGACGACGTACCGCGTGCCCTTGCGCAGGCCGTTCGACTGGATCGTGAAGACCTCGGCGTGGTGGCCGTACAGCGCCTGGATCTCCTTGAGCAGCCTGCGGGCGGCACTTCCCAGGTCCAGCTCGGCCTCGACGACCACGCGGCCGGACACGATGTGCAGGCCGCCGGCGAACCTGAGCAGGGAGGACACCTCCGCGCGGCGGCAACAGGTCTTGGATACCGCGAGCCTGCTCAGCTCGTCCTTGACCGCCGACGTCATCGCCACGGGCTTGTCCCTCCCACTCCGGTCTCATCGACCACCTGCCTCAGGCAACCGGCCAACGCCTCCGGATCATGCCGCTCCGCGGCGTCCAGTGCGGCGATCTTCGCCAGATGCGTCCGCGCGCCCAGTGCCGAGGCGGCTCGCGTCAACCGGTCCGGGGTGGGGACCGAGTCGACGTCGGCGATCACCGCGTCCACCTTCAGCTCGGGTGCGTGTTCGCAGACTACGTCCAAATGGCGCTCCGGAGAGAAACCGGCGGTTTCCCCCGGTTGGGGGACAAGATTGAGCACCAGGACCTTTTTGGCGCGGGTGTGCACGAGCGCGTCGTGCAGTTCGGGCACCAGCAGATGCGGCAACACGCTGGTGAACCACGATCCCGGCCCGAGTAACACAAGATCGGCGCCAAGTACAGCCTGTACTGCTTCCGGACAGCCGACAGGTCGCCCGTTCGGGGCAGTCAACCGGATGCGCTGCACGAGCCCGGGCGTGGTCGCGATGGCGACCTGCCCCCGGATGCGCCGCACGTCCTTCTCGTCCTCGTCCAGCCCGGTGACGTCGGCCTCGATGTCCAGCGGCTCGTTCGACATGGGCAGCACCCGGCCTCTGACGCCGAGCAGCTTGCTCGCTTCGGCGAGCACCTGGACGGGATCGCCGAGCTGCTCGAGCAGCCCCGCGATCACCAGGTTGCCGACCGCGTGGCCGGCGAGCGCGCCCGTGCCGCCGAACCGGTGCTTGAACAGGGACGTCCAGAGCACGCTCTCCTCGTCGTCCCCGGCCAGCGCCGCCATGGCCTTGCGCAGGTCACCCGGCGGCAGCAGGTCCGTGATCTCTCTGCGGAGGCGCCCTGAAGAGCCCCCGTCATCCGCGACGGTCACCACCGCCGTCACGTCGTCGGTGACCTGCCTCAGAGCAGTGAGGGTCGCGTGCAGCCCGTGTCCGCCGCCTAGAGCAACAGCCTTCAACTTCGTCACTCGCGTCCCAGATCCCTGTGCACGACCTTGACCGCCATGCCGTCCTCGGTGGCCAGCCGCGCGGCCAGCTCCTCGCTCAACGCCACACTCCGGTGCTTGCCCCCGGTGCACCCGATCGCGAGCGTCAGGTAGCGCTTCCCCTCGCGGCGGTAACCAGCGCCGATGAGCCTCAGCAGCTCGTGGTACCGGTCGAGGAACTCGTCCGCGCCCTCCTGGCTGAGCACGTAGTTGCGCACCTCGCCGTCGAGCCCGGTCTGCTCCCTGAGCTCCGGGATCCAGAACGGGTTGGGCAGGAACCTGACGTCCATGACCAGGTCGGCGTCCATCGGCAGGCCGTACTTGTAGCCGAAGCTGAGCACGGTGACCCGCGTGCGGGTGGCGGCCTCTGTGCCGAACGTGTCCTCGATCTTGGCCCGCAGCTGGTGGATGCTCAGCGCACTCGTGTCGAGCACGAGGTCCGCTTCCTGCTTGAGCGGCGTGAGCAGGATCCGCTCGGCCTCGATGCCGTCCTGCAGCCGGCCGTCCCCCTGCATCGGGTGACCGCGGCGCACTGCTTCAAATCGGCGGATCAGCACGTCGTCGGTGGCTTCGAGGAACAACACGCGCGGCTTGTACCCCCGCGCGTCGAGGTCCTTGATGATGGAGGCCAGGTCCTCGGTGAACGCGCGACTCCGCACGTCCATGACGACAGCGACCCTGGTGACGGCCCCACGCGCCTGCGCGCCGAGTTCGACCATGGTGGCGATGAGTTCCGGGGGCAGGTTGTCCACGACGAACCAGCCGAGGTCCTCCAGGCACTTGGCCGCGGTGCTGCGGCCCGCACCGGACAGCCCGGTCACCACGGCGACTTCGATGCCGGACTTCTCCGCGTTCACGACTACGACTCCGTTACCTGTTCAGGAGCTTGACGCTCTCGTACGTGTGCTGATCTTGGCGGCCTGGCGTGCGCTCCGCGTCAGCGGCCGAGCCACTCGCCCGCGCGCCCTCGGAGAGTCTCCACTGCTCCTCGGTGTTCGCGCGGCAGGTTCGGCACTTGAGACGCTACGTGCCTCCGCGATCCCTGCCACTCGGACGGGTGAACCCGGTCCTGATCCACGCCTGCCGCCCTCTATCAGATGTCCGGAAACCATGGTCGTCTTCGCCGCGACAGGAGGAAGGAGCGCACGGGTCGGCCAACTCCGGCGTGGCTGCGGCCAGCGGAGTACGGGATGTGGCCAGCGGAATGCGGGGGGCCGGCCGGCAGGTGCGGCCAGCGGAGTACGGCGTGCAGCCAGCGGGCACGGCGTGCAGCCAGCGGGCACGGCCAGCGGAATGCGGGGCGCAGCCAGCAGGTACGGCCAGCGGAGTACGAGCTGCGGCCAGCGGGGTACGGGTGCGGGCACGGCCAACGAGCGCGGCCAACGAGCGCGGGTGCGGCCACCAGCTGCGGGGGTGCGGGATGCGGGATGCGGGATGCGCCCAGCGGAGTGCGGGCCCGGCCAGCGGAGTGCGGGCGCGGCCAGCGGTGCGGGGCGCGGCCGGTGGGTGCGGCCGGGCAACAGGTCGGGCATCGCGGTCACGCCGTGATCGGGTAGCTCGACTGGAAGGCCGGCCTGGCGTCGGCGCCCGAGGCGATGTGGTCCAGTTCGTCGTCCAGGGCCAGGAAGATCTCCCAGGGCTCCTGGCCGGACGCGGTCGCGAGGTAGGCGGTCACCAGGTGTTCCAGGTCTGGGACGCGCTTGGCCTTCCACGCCTTGTCGGCGAGGCTGACCAGCAGGTCTTCTAGCGTCACGTCGTCGGCTGTCCAGGAGCCGTGGGTGCGTGCGAACCGGGCCAGGTGTTCCGGGACGCCGCGCGAGAGCAGGAGGGTGTGGCCGGCCGGTTCGTGCAGGGAGCCTGGGGCGGACAACTCGGTGGGGTGCAGCACTTTGCCGACGTCGTGGGTGGCCGCGCCGAAGAGCACGGCGGCACGGTCGAATGCCGCCGCGGGGGTGGTGTTGGGCGAGCCAGTCCGACAGTTGGCAGGCCACGTCGTGCACCGCGCGGAGGTGCGCGACCAGCCGGGGCGAGGCCTGCAGGTTCTCCAACAGGGCAACGGCTTCCGGCGGTAGGGGGCGCAGGCCGGCGTCCTCGGTCAGGGCTTGGCGCACAAGCGAAGCGAGCGTCACGACCTGGCCTCGGACGGGGACGGCGAAGAGGAGACGGCGGACGAGGACGACGGAGCGGCAACCGAAGGCGCGGTGGACGACGACCAAGGCTCGGCAGGCGAAGGACTCGCAGACGACGGGCCAGCAGACGACGGCTCGGCATGCGAAGACCCAGCATGCGAAGACCCAGCAGGCTCGGCATGCGAAGGCGCGGTAGCCGAAGGCGCGGTAGCCGAAGGCGCGGTAGCCGAGGGCCCAGCAGCCGAGGGCCCGGCAGGCGTAGGCGCGGCAGACGAAGGCTCGGTAGACGTAGGCCCCGCAGGCAAAGGCTCAGCAGGCTCGGTGGGCGAAGGCGCGGCAGGCAAAGGCGCGCCGGACGACGGCGTGGCAGACGAATGGCCAGCGGGCGCGGGCGAGGAGGACGGCGAGGCCAGGGTGGCCACGACCGCCTCGGCCGTGCGGCGGCCCACGCCCGGGACCTCGCTCACTTCGTCCACTGTGGCCTGCTTCAGCTTGCGCACCGAGCCGAAGTGCTTGAGCAGCGCGGCTTTGCGGGTTTCGCCGAGGCCCGGCACCCCGTCCAGCTCCGAGGCGATCATGCGCTTCGAGCGCTTCTGGCGGTGGTAGGCGATGGCGAAGCGGTGGGCCTCGTCGCGCACTCGTTGGAGCAGGTACAGGGCGTCGCTGGTGCGCGGGAGAATCACCGGGTCGGGCTCGCCGGGCACCCAGACTTCTTCGAGGCGCTTGGCGAGGCCGACGATGGCGACGTCGGTGATGCCCAGTTCGGCCAGGACGTCGGCGGCCGCGGCGGCTTGGGGGCCCGCGCCGTCGACCACCAGGAGGTTGGGCGGGTAGGCGAACTTGCGGGGCTTGCCGGTGTCCGGGTCGATGCCCGGGTTGGGGCCGCCGGACGCGGTTTCGCGCAGCATGGCTTGGAAGCGGCGGCGGACGACCTCGGCGATGGAGGCGACGTCGCCTTCGGAGGCGGCTTCGCGGATGGCGAAGCGGCGGTACTCGGACTTGCGCGCCAACCCGTCTTCGAAAACCACCAAGGACGCCACGACATCGGTGCCCTGGACGTGGCTGATGTCGATGCACTCGATGCGCAGAGGCGCCGTGTCCAACATCAACGCGTCCTGCAGCTCCTGCAAAGCAGCGGAACGAGCCGTCAGGTCGCCGGCGCGGCGGAGCTTGTGCTGTGCGAAGGCCTCGGAAGCGTTGCGCGCTACCGTTTCCATCAACGCGCGCTTGTCACCGCGCTGAGGAACCCGCAAGGCAACCCGAGAACCGCGCTGCTCGGAAAGCAGATCCTCCAACGCCGAGGCATCGTCCGGCAGCACGGGGACCAGCACCTCGCGCGGGGTGTTCTCCGTGTTGTCGCCGTAGAACTGCATGATGAACTGGTCGACCAGGCCGCCGTCGTCGACCGCCTCCACCTTGTCCAGCACCCAGCCGCGCTGGCCGCGCACCCGGCCGCCGCGCACGTGGAACACCTGGACCGAGACCTCGAGCTCGTCCTGCGCGAACGCCATCACGTCCGCGTCCGTGCCGTCGCCGAGAACCACGGCCTGCTTTTCCATGGCACGGCGGAGAGCGCCCAAATCGTCCCGCAACCGAGCCGCGCGTTCGAACTCCAGCTCCTCGGCGGCAGCGGCCATCTCCCGCTCCAGCCGGCGGATCATGTGATCCGTCTTGCCCGCCAGGAAGTCGCAGAAGTCCTCGACGATCGCGCGGTGCTCGTCCGCGGAAACCTTGCCCACACAAGGCGCCGAACACTTGTCGATGTACCCGAGCAGGCAGGGGCGGCCGATCTGGCTGTGCCGCTTGAAAACACCGGCGGAACAAGTGCGCGCGGGAAAGACGCGCAGCAGCAAGTCCAGCGTCTCCCGGATCGCCCAGGCATGCGCGAACGGGCCGAAGTAGCGCACGCCCTTCTTGCGCGGGCCGCGGTAGACGTGCAGCCGCGGGTAGTCCTCGAACAGCGTCACGGCCAGGACGGGGTACGACTTGTCGTCGCGGTACCGGACGTTGAACCGCGGGTCGAACTCCTTGATCCAGTTGTACTCGAGCTGCAGCGCCTCGACCTCGGTGGTGACGACCGTCCACTCGACCGACGCCGCCGTCGTCACCATCTGGCGGGTGCGCGGGTGCAGCCCGGCCAGGTCGGCGAAGTACGAGTTCAGCCTGCTGCGCAAGCTCTTCGCCTTGCCGACGTACACGACCCGGCCACCGGCGTCGCGAAACTTGTAGACGCCGGGAGCCTCGGGAATCGTGCCCACAGCTGGGCGGTACGTCGAGGGATCTGCCACGCCGTCAAGACTAACGACGAGGTCCGACAAAAACTGACAGGGTCAGGCCAGCACGACCTGATCACCGTCGATGCGCACCGCCACCGCACGCAAACCGGAAGTAGCGGGCCCCTTCTTCACAGCACCATCGGCAGCGCCGAACTGGCTGCCGTGCGAAGGGCAGGTGATGGTGCCGCCGGAAGGCTCGGCCACCGTCGAACCCTGGTGCGTGCAGGTCGCGTCGTAGGCCTTCACCTCGGACGCCGAAATCCGCGCCACGACGATCTTCTTGCCGCCCGGCCCGTCGACCAGAGCCCCTCCGCCCTCCGGCACATCGGCCAGCGCGACCAGCGCGGTGCCGGCCTTACCAGCGGATCCCGTAGGAGAAGCAGGAGCAGAACCCGACGGCGAACTGCAAGCGGTCACAAAGCCGCTGGGCACGGCGAGCGCCACGACGATTCCGCACAGCGCCGCCCGCCTGCTGACCGGGCTTTCGGTGTTCACGACCGAGTCCTCCGATGTGGTGGTGTTCGGGGTCACACCACAGCATTACGCGGAACGGTCAGCGAGAGTTCAGTCCGAGGCCCAATGCACAGCAACCTCACAGGTCTCAGCCCAGCACCAAATCCGAGCCTGAAACAGCGACGGCAACCTCTTTCAACCCTGAAGTCGCAGGTCCCTTGCGGACCGCGCCAGAAGCAGGATCGAAAGCGCTCCCATGCAACGGACAGGTGATGACACCACCGGCGGGAGGGTTGACCAAGGAGCCCACGTGCGGGCAAGAGGGGTTGAACGCGCGGAATTCACCCGATCGAGGCTGCACCACCAGCAGCTGGGCGTTACCGGGCATGTCCACCAGCACGCCGCCACCAACGGGGACACCCGAAGCAGCGGTCACGCGATCCCCGGGCCGGGCGGTCCCCACACCACCCGTCTTACGAGGAGCAGGCTCGCCACAAGCACTCAGAGCAGCGAGCCCGCACAACAACAGCGCTGAACGTCGATCCAGGGACACGAGTGCCGATTATCGGCGCTGGTCCTCCGCGGCGGCCGTCCGGGCCAGCGCGAGCACCGCGGTGAACGGCGGGAACCAGTGCCGCGAGTGCGACGGCGGGTTCGCCCACCGCAGCGATCCGTACCTGGTCATCGTGGGTGGCAGCGCGATCCGGTGGGGCGATCGCACGAACTGGACCTCGGGCGGGGCCTTCAGGTGGGTCGGCAGCAACGCCACCAGCTCGGCCAGGAAGATCCAGTGTTCGCGCGGGCCGGGGATGACGGTGACGGGACCGGCGAGCATGCGCGACTTCAGGTCGGCCAGGACGCGCGACCCGATGCGCGCCGGCATGGCCAAAGCGGTCGTGGCGGGCCCTAGAGGTAGGAAGACACCCTGCTCGGTGACGTTCACCTGCCACCCGAGCAACCGGTAACCGGCGACGGCCTCGCCGATCGCCCGATCGTGTCCCCTGTTCTGTGGGATCCCGGCACTCCCGGTACCGGTCTCCGCGGTCGTGAGGCTCATCGGCGGTCGTCCTCCCCGCTCATGGGTCAGGCACTGCCAAAACCGCGGGGATCTGCCCGCGACCTGACGATGTGCAGGGTGCGGGGCCGTGAGCGCTAACACCACTCGCGCGCTGCATGACGTTCATGCAGCGGACGTATGAAGCTCATCCGCCAGGCGGAGGTACGACAACTGCGACACGCGAATCCATTACGTCTTATGCATGAGATGGATGGACTGACGATCACGTCTCCGTACACTGGGGAAACGCTCAGTGACGGGGGCGATGCCGATGGATACCGCGAGACCCAGATCCAGGCGCGCTTGCCCGTGTGGAGCGTTCATCGCGGCCGACAACACCGATCGGCTGTGTCACCGGTGCCGCCGCAACGCTCGTTCCGACGTGCACGGACCCCCTGCCGTCCCGGATGACTTCTGGGACCACCCCGCGATCACGGCGGCTTGTACCGATCGCGACATGGGTGCGCTCATCTCCGCGTACCGGCACCACCCGCAGCACCTCAGCCGAGTGAGCCAGGACCGCATGGCGGGCTGGCTCGGCATCAGCCAGGCGCAGCTCTCGCGTTACGAGTCCGGCGAGAACCAGATCGACCGGCTCGACCGGCTGCGCCACTTCGCGCTCGTGCTCGGTGTGCCGGGCGAACGACTGTGGTTCGACCGAGTCGTCATCCCAGCTCAGGTGGGCTCCCCCGAATCGGGCCCGCCAGATGTGCTCGCCGCCCCGTGGGAGGCGACGAGCATTGCCCGTTCGGTCGAGGAGACGGCGAGGAGCGACTTGGCGATCAGCAGACGAGCGGCGCTCAGTGGGGCTGCCGCGGTGACGGTGGGGTCCGCACTGGTCGAGCCGCTGCAGCGGTGGTTGCACCCCCTGCAGAACCTGTCGAAGTGGTCGTCGCACTCGGCGATCAGCGAGGAGGAGCTGCTGGCTCTGCAGCGCGTGGCGAACGAGCTGCGCGGCTGGGGTGGCCGGGGCGGGTACGGACTGGCGCGCAAGGCCGTGCTGGGTCAGCTCGACGAGCTGGCCGAACGGCTGCAGCGCGCGCCCGCGGGTCCGACGACGGAGCGGGCGTTCTTCATCGGGGCCGAGCTGTCCAAGGTGGCGGCGAGCATGTCGTTCGACGCGGGGCTGCACAACGCGGCCCAGCGCTACTACGTGCTGGCCATCCGGATGGCGAAGGCGGGCCACAACGACGGCTTCGCGGCGTTGTGCCTGGCGGCGATGGCGCGGCAGATGTTCGACCTCGGCAGGCCGGAGGACGGACTCGAACTGGTGCAGCTCGGCCAGTACGGCACGCGCCGCACGGGCACGCCGACGCTCAAGGCGTTGCTGCTCACGCGCGAGGCGTGGGCGTACGCGCAGATGGGAAAGACCCGCTACGAGGTTGTTGATGAGGTGCGGGCTCGGGTACCGGGGCGGCGGGTTGCCGTTGCTTC
>NZ_JBEXPJ010000213.1:0-14347 GCF_040611995.1 Lentzea sp. NPDC006480 | reverse complement strand
AGCAGGTAGGTGCCGAACGACGGGCTGAGCGCGTACCAGCCCTCGGTGTAGTTCTCGGTCTTCAGGCGCACCCGGCCGAGATCCATCGATCCGGGTGTCCACGCTCACGCGTGGGAGTGGTCGTGCTCCTCGGTGTGATCCGCATCGTGCACGTGGGTGTGCGAGTGCGTCGCGCCACCGTGCGAGTGCGTGTGCTCGTGTTCGACGTGGGTGTGCGCGTGCGACTCATGCGGATGCGTGTGGGTCGTTTCGCCGTGGCTGTGCTCGTGAGAGTGCACTCCGTTGGTCATGCGTCGGATGCTGGCACGGGTCGCGGCGACGTGCAGTTGTTGCCACCTTCTTGCTGTTTCAGCCTTTGAGGACCGCTTCGACGATCACGTTGTCGCGGTAGCTGCCCGCCACCCTGTCGAAGTCGCCGCCGCACGTGACCAGCCGCAGTTCGGACAACGGCGTCGGCCCGTAGACGACCGCGGTCGGGAACGCGGTCTTCTGCGTGGCGTACCGGTGACTCACGACGAACGTGAGCTTGCTGCCGTCCTTGCGCTCCACCAGCACCTCGGCGCCGGGCTGCAGCTCCGGCAGCCGGAAGAACACCCCGGGCCCGGTCTTCGAGTCGACGTGACCCGCGATCACTGCCGGGCCGGCGTCGCCCGGCGCGACCCCCTTGGCGTACCACCCGGCCTTGTCCGAACGCGTCGGCGGTTCCAGGACGCCGTCCTTGCCCACTTTCAGCGACTCCAGCGACGTCTCCACGCCGATCGACGGAATCCGCACGGTCACCGGCTCGGGCACCTTCTCCGCGCCCGGGCCCTTCACGATGTAGATCAGCGCGACCAGGATCGCCGCGCCCATCACGAGCTTGCCCTTCATCAGCCGAACCGGAAGAGCCTGCCGCGCACCGAGAACATCGCGACCCCCACGATCAGCGCGATGACCAGCGCGGTGAGCCAGTCCCAGCCGCCCGCCATGCCGCCGAAGCCGGTTTCCTGGCCGCCGCCGGGCACGACCTGGGCGCCCTTGGCGTCCGTGCGCAGCTCGATGCGGCGCGCGCTCACCAGCAACGTGTAGACCGCGCCGGACTCGAGCGTCGCCTCCAGCCGCGTGGACTCCTTGCCGCGCTGGGTGATCTGCAGGGCGTCCGAGCCGGGCAGCATGACCGCGTAGCCGGTGGTGGAGTTCGCCGGCACGTTGCGGTGCACGAACACGCTGCCGCGCAGGAGGTCCATCTCGGCGTCACCGGCGTTGATCACCCGCAGTCGCGCCTGGCCGTTGGGCGGCAGGCTGACGTCGTCCTCCAGCACCTTCATCGCCGACGCGATGTCGATCACCGTGTACGCCGTGCCCTCGCGCGCCTTCACCAGCACCGACCTCAGCACGGGCGAGGCGGGATCCGTGCGGAACTCGACGACGTGGTCGCCCGGTTCGACGCGGCGGTAGTCGTAGAGCTGGGCGTAGTCGAGGGTGCCGAGCTTGACGCCGTCGAGGGTGGCCTCGACGCGGGCCTGGTCCATCGAGAAGTGGCCCAGGCGCAGGTAGGTGCCGGTCGCGGCGTGCGCGGGGGTCGCCGAGAGCAGCAGCAACAGCACGACAGCGAGCACTCGCACGCGGACCTCCCCTCACCGGACGTCACAACGATAACGTGCCTGATCACAGTCCAGTGAGGTCCGGACGTCCGCCGGGACGCCTGACCGTGTCCCCGGAGGCCTTCACCGCGAGCCGAGCCGCCTCTTGTGGCCCGTCTCCACGCGTGAGAGCGAACGTCAGCGCCGCCACGAACGCATCACCGCCACCGGTGGTGTCGACCACCTCGACGTCTCCCAGGGGCACCACGAGTTCACCCTCGTCCCACACGAACACGTTGCCCACGCCGTCCACCGCGAACGCCACGAACCCGGGGCCGTGCTCCATCACCTGCCGCGCCGCGCTGATCGCTTCGTCCGCGTCGGTGATCTTGTGGCCGGACAGCAGCTCGGCCTCCTGGTGATCGGCTCGCACCACGTCCGCGCACGCCAGCAGTTCGTCTCGCAGCCGTTCGGGCGACCCGTCGAGGACCACCCGTCCCCCGGCTGCCCTCGCGGCCTTCAACGCGACCTCGGGCGGTTGCTGGAGCTGCAGGACGACGGCATCGGCGCGCGTGAAGGTCTCCGGAGTTATGTCCGCTTCTTTCAGGAGCACGCCGTCGGGGAGGTCTTCGAGGTAGCGCCACCCGTCGGCCACCACGTCCACGATCAGGCCGGTCGGGCAGTTCGGCCGTCGCACGATCGCGTCGGTGCCGATGCCGTCCGCGGCAGCCCGCGCGATCAGGCGTTCGCCCACCTCGTCGTCCCCGACCACGCCCACGAGCCGCACCGGTGCGCCCAGCTGGGCCAGGGCGACGGCGATGTTCGCACCCTTGCCGCCGAGCATCTCGCGGCGCTCCCGCACCGGCGCCACGTCACCGGGACCTGGCACCTCGTCCACGACGAGCACCAGGTCCCGCGCCATCTGACCCATCACCACGATGTCGTTCACGGCGGTGGGTTACCCAACCGTCAGATGAAGTCCCACTTCACCTCGACGCGGCCTTCGCCGGGGTCGGCGATCTTCCGGAACGCGGCCGGACTGAGATCGATGTCGCCGCTGGCACAGGCGCCGCATCTGTCCGTCACCTTCGCGGTCACCGTCTGACCGCCCTTCTCGACCAGGATCTCGGCGCCGCAGCCGTGCTCGTCGAACGCGGCGGCGGGCACCCGCGCGGTGTCTTCGAACAGCGGCGGCAACAAGCCGCAGGTCGTCAGCACCGGGACGAACAGGCCGGCCGTGCCGATCGTGATGGCCGAAGCCGGCGGCGCGACGAACACCGCGAAAACAGCGGCCAGGGTCAGACCCACGATTCTCTTTCCGCGCATGAGCTGATCTCCTCATTTGTTCAGCCATACATCAGACGAGGGCGGACAATTCTGCTCCGCGTTCCACGACCCCGCTATCAGAGGATCGCTCACAAACTGTTTTCGCTGGTGAGGACCATGAAATAGGTGAGCACGTCTCATCTGGCGGCTTCTACTACTCTTCTTCTGGTGGGGGTCAGCATTCGCGTCCTGGGCGCGTTCGACGTCCGGGTCGGCGACACGAAGGTCGATGTCGGAGGCCCGACACAACAGGCACTTCTCGCGCTTCTCGCGGCCTCGATGAACGTCCCGGTGCCGACCGACGACATCGCGTCCGCGTTGTGGGGCTCGCGGCTGCCTTCGCGGCACCGGCAGCAGGTGCAGAAGCGGGTGCACATGCTGCGGTCCCGGCTCGGGGTGGGAGCTGTGCTGACCGAAGGCGACGGCTACCGGTTGGGCTGCTCGACCGACCTGGACGAGTTCACGAACCGGCTCGCCCGGGCCCGTGCGCTGCGGGACCAGGACCTCGCCGAGGCTGCCGACGTCTACCGGTCGGCGCTGGCGTTGTGGCGCGGCCCCGCCCTGGACGGTCTCTCCCGGCTGCCCGAACTCGCGGCGCACCTCGACGACCTGCGCGGGCAGGCGACGTCCGAACACCAGGAGCTCGGCGTCCCGAGCCGGACCGCGCTGCCGCCGGACCCCCGCGCGTTCGTCGGGCGAGCTGCCGAGCTGGCGTCGCTGACGAGTCCGTTGTCACTGGTCACGGGCCCGCCTGGGGTCGGGAAGACGGCGTTGGCACTCCGCTGGGCACACCGCGCGGACTTCCCGGACGGCAAGCTCTACGTGAACCTGCACGGCTTCGACGCCGAGCCCCCGCTGGCACCGGACGACGCCCTGCGCACGTTGCTGCGCGCGCTCGGCGTGAGTCAGGTTCCGCCCAGACTCGACGACCAGGTGGCGCTGTACAGGAGTGCGCTGGCGGGGCGACGAGTCCTGGTGGTGCTGGACAACGCCGCGAGCGAGGACCAGGTCAGGCCGTTGCTGCCCGCCGGTCCCAGGTGCGCGGCGATCGTGACCAGCCGCAACGACCTGCGCGGGCTCGTCGCGCTGGACGACGCGCACCGGCTGGCGCTCGACGTGCTGACCGAGGCCGAGGCGTGCGCGCTGGTGGAGTCGCTGACCGGCAGCGGCGAGCACGCCCTGGAGCTCGCGCGGCTGTGCGGCTACCTGCCGTTGGCACTGCGCGTGGCGGCGACCAGCCGAGCGCCGATCAACGACGTCGTGACCGCCCTCGCCCGCACACCGCTCCTGACGGCCGCGTTCGACTTCTCCTACCGCGCGTTGCCCGATGACGCCGCGCGGCTGTTCCGGCTGCTCGGCCTGGTGCCGCGCCCGTCGTTCACCCTGCACGCGGCCACGGCGTTGCTCGGCACCGACGCGCGCACGGCACTTGCCGAGCTCGAACGCGCCAGCCTCGTCGAACGCCACCGCCGGCACCGCTACCGCATGCACGACCTGCTGCACGCCCACGCCCGCGGTCTGGCGGACCCGGCCGACGAGGCCCTCGGCCGGCTGCTCGACCACTACCTGCAGTCCACCGACGCGGCGAGCGACCTGGTGGCGCCCAAGATGATCCGCCTGCCCCGGCCGACCTCCGTGACGTTCGAGTCCGTCGCCGACGCCGCCGAGTGGCTCGACGACGAGTACCCGAACGTGCTCGCCGCCGCCCTGGCCAGTCCACCCGGCCGCACCTGGCAGCTGGCCGACGCCCTGCGCCGCCATCTCTGGCTGATGGGCCGCTCGACCCAGGCCGTCAGCCTGTTCTCCGCCGGCCTCGCCGCCGCGCTCGCCGAGCGGGACGTGCTGGGTCAGGCGACCATGCACTCCGCCATCGGCACCGCGCACATGGCCGACGACGCCGCGCTCGCGACAACCGAGTTCAGGCGAGCGGCCGACCTCTACGGCGAGGCAGGCGACTCGGCCAACCGCCTCTACGCCCTGCACAACGTCTCCCGCTGCACCGGCATGCGCGGCCGGGTGCCCGAGACCCTCGCCGTCCTGCGCTCCGCCCTCCCCCTGGCCACGACGCCGGAACAGCACGCCGACCTGTGCGCGAGCATGGCGATCACCCTCGGCTACGCGGGCAAGCTCCACGACGCGTTGCGCTACCACGAAGAAGAACTGCGCTATCGCGGCCAAACCGTCGAGACCGTGGTGTTCCCCGCCACCGTGCTGTCGATCGGTCTGGTCAGCCGCCAGCTGGGCGTGCTGGACCGCGCGGCGGCCATGCTGGCCCGCCTCGAACACCTCGCGTCCGGCACCGGCGCTTCGGTGTGGCGCCTGCAGGTCCTGTCCACCCGAGCCGCCCTGCACCGCGACACCGGCCACACCGCTTCTGCACTGGCCGCGCTCGACGAGCTGCTGACCTCGGCGGCCGGCACGTTCGCCCTGCCGTTCGCCCCCACCGCCCACTGGACCCGCGGCCAGCTCCACTCCCACGCGGGCAGGCACGACCTCGCCCTGAGAACCCTGACGAACGCACTGGAACTCGCCGACTCGCTGCAGTTCGCGCAGCTCACACCCGGCATCCTGGTCGACGTCGCCCGCGTGCACCTGAGCCTGGGCTCGGTGAGCGAAGCCCGCGACCACGCCGAGCG
Source organism: Lentzea sp. NPDC006480 (assembly GCF_040611995.1). Lineage (NCBI taxonomy): Bacteria > Bacillati > Actinomycetota > Actinomycetes > Pseudonocardiales > Pseudonocardiaceae > Lentzea > Lentzea sp. NPDC006480. Next base: position 8,823 of record NZ_JBEXPJ010000213.1, on the reverse strand, counting down.
AGCCCTCGCCCTGACCGAGGAGCTCGACCTCGTCGCACAGCGGGGCCGTGCACTGGTGACGCTCGCCCATCTCGGCGCCCGGCACCTCGCGGCCGAAGCCCTTGAACTGCAACAGGAATCGGGCTATCTGCTCGGCCAGGCCGAAGCACACCTCGCGCTGGGCGACGAGCAACGGGCCGGGGTGATCTTCGCCCGGTTCACCGGGCACGCGGATCACGCGCCTGCCGGAGTGCTGACGAATCACCACTGCACCCGTTGCGCCGGAGTCAGCTGACCAGGATCTCCAACCGCCGTGCCACCGACTCCACCGAAGGCATCTCCGCGATCTCCGACGCGACCTCACGGGACGCAGTGCGCAACGAGGAGTCCGTGAGCAGCCGCGAGATCAGCTCGGCGGACACGTCGGTGCCGCGCGCCGAGAGACCCGCCCCGCGCTCGTGCACCGCCGAAGCCGCGGCGAAGCGGTCCGAGCCGTCCGGCAGCACCAGTTGCGGAACACCACTGGCCAAGGCCGCCAACGCCGTGCCGGAGCCGCCGTGGTGGATCACCGCGTCGCAGGTGCGGACCAGCGAGTCCCACGGCACCCAGCCGCACGCCGTCACGTTGGGAGGCAGGCCGCCCAGCGAGCTGATGTCCATGTCTCCCATGACCAGCACGAGCTCGGCGTCGACCGAGGCCGCAGCTGTCACCACCCGGTCCAGCGTCGAGAACCCGCCGACCTTGGGCGGCACGGTTCCCAGGGTCACGGCGATCCGCGGGCCCGTGCGCGGCGGGACCACGCCGGTCCCGGTGTAGGCACCGGGGCGCAGCGGCCAGCCGCGCGACTGCCCGCCGACCATCGAGGGCGGCGCCACGTCCAGCGACAGCACCTCGCCCATCGGGACGGACATGTGCTTGGTCATCACCGCGTGCAGCGGCGCGATCTCGGTGAAGCCCAGGTCGTGGCGCACGGCGGGCACACCCAGCAGCGTGGCGGCCGCCGCGGCTGCCGGGAACAGGTACTCGTAGACGACCACGTCCGGGCGCCAGGACGACGCGAAGGCGGCCACGCTCTCGGCCACCTCGTCGTTCACCAGGGCGGCCAGCGCGACGAAGGCCTCGCGGTCGGCCGAGTTCGTCTCCACGGTGCGAGCCATCTCGTCCGGCAGCCGGGCAGCACCGAGCGCGCGGATCGTCCGGCGCCAGTCGACTCCTGGCGCGGGACCGGCGAACGGGAGGTCGGCCACCAGGGACTCCGCGCCGTCCAACGACACCACGACCACTTCGTGACCGGCTTGCCGCAGTGCCTGGGCCAGGGGAATCAGCGGGAACAGATGGCCGGCGGCGGGAACACCGCCGAACAAGACTCGCATGACAGAGATTGTCAGCTCTTGACCGCAATGAGACAAGGAAAGGAACCAGCTGAGACGTTGTTGGCCGCGAACCAGCCCGAGCGAGTATCTTTCGGCGCGTGCAGGAACCCGCGCTGATCGGCGAACGGCTCACCCTCGCGTCATTCACACAGCTGTCCGGAACATTGAGCGGCTATCGATTCGTGAAGCTGGTCGTCGACCGGGAGACCGGACTGATCCACTTCCTGGACAGCCGGGAGAACCTGTTCCACGTCAAGTACATCGCGGCCCACATCCTGCACATGCCTCCTGACGAGCTGGAACGCCGGCTCGACGAGATCAACCACGAGGTCTACCACCGCGCCGACCGGCGGTTCTGCCTGGGCATCCTGGCGCTGCACGAGCACAGGTTCTTCTCGCTCGAAACGGTCGAAGCGGACACGATGACCGCCGAGATGCTCCAGTACTTCTACGAGCAGGTGCGCGAGAACGTCGACCAGAGCGTGCCGATCCTGCTGAAACCCGCGAACCATCTGCAGGAAAGTCATGTGGCGAACATTCCCAAGGACGTCCTGCCGCGAATTCTCAGTTATGAGCTCTTCTCAACTAATTCGTTCGTGCCGCTCAATCCCGGCACCGCCGAAGGAAGACTGCGGGTGTTCCGCACGGAGCAGGAGTACGAGGAGAACCAGCTCGCCTGGCACGACATCATCGTGATGGCGAAGGTGCCGGACGACATCCCGCGCTTGACAGGCGTTGTCAACGCCGAGCACACCACGCCGCTGTCGCACACGAACGTCCTGGCGAGCGGCTGGGGCATCCCGAACGCCATCCAGCTCGGAGCCCTCGACGACCTCGCTCACCTCAACGGCCGCTGGGTCCGCTACACGGTCGACCCCGACGCGACGGAGATCGGCGTCGAGCCGATCGAGCGGCCGGACCCGCGAGAGCCGTCCTGGCTCGCCACCCGCGTCACGATGGACGAGCCGGACCTGGACAACGACAAGATCGCCAACCTGCAGGACCTGAGGTGGCGCGACAGCACCAGGTACGGCACGAAGGCCGCGAACCTCGGCGAGCTGAACGAGGTCGCGCGGAACGGCTCCACCCGCTGGCTCGGCTTCTACCGCATCCCCAGGCCGCCGCGCGAGAACCTCCTCCCCTACCTCGAACAGCTCCTCGGCACCGGCGACCTCGACGAAGGCGCGCGAAACCTGTTCCGCGACCACATCCGCATCCCGCGCGGCATCGCGCTGCCGTTCTCGCTGCACCAGCGCTTCCTGGAAGCGAGCCCGCGCCTGCAGCAGGCCATCGGCAAGCTCAAGCTCGCCCTGGAGCTCGACGCCCCGCAGACCGACGCCCAGTGCGTGGAGCTGCAGCACCTGATCCGCACCGCGAAGTTCCCGGACGCGCTGCTCACCGAGATCGACGACGCGATCATCAAGCACCTCTCCGGCGTCAGCACGTTCGTGGTCCGCAGCTCGTCCAACGCCGAGGACCTCGCCGGGTTCTCCGCCGCCGGCATCTACGAGTCGGTCACGCACGTCAGCGACGCGCGCGGAATCCTCAGCAGCGTCAAGAAGGTCTGGGCGAGCCTCGTCAACGCCCGCAGCACCCGGCTGCGCAAGCAGGCCGGGATCTCCCTCGACGACGCCTACATGGGCGTGATCATCCAGGAGCAGGTGCCGGCCGACCGGGGTGGCGTCATGGTCACGACGAATCCGTTGAACCGCAACGACTTCCGCAACGTCTACATCAACGTCGCGGGCAAGGTCACCGACGTCGTCGACGGCGAGGCGCAACCGTCGCAGTACCTGTTCAACACCGTCGAGGGCGGCGGCCGCACTGTGGCGCTCGGTGAGTCCGATGTGGACGAAGCTACCAAGCATCAGTTGCAACGTCTCGCCACGGCAGGACGCCTGCTGCAGTCCCACTTCTCCCCCGACTACACCTTCAGCCAGCCCGTCGACATCGAGTGGGCCGCCGACAAGAACCACGTGCACCTGCTGCAGCTGCGCCCGTACGCATGACGGTCATCCGCCTGTACAAGGGCTATCAGCTGTTCAACGGTCTGCTGCTGTGGCTGCCGATCTTCTACCTCTACCAGCGCGACATCGGCCTCACCGACCAGGAGATCTTCGGCATCCAGGCCATCTACTACGTCGCGTTCTGCCTGCTCGACGTGCCGACCGGAGTGCTCGCGGACCGGTTCGACTACCGCCGGTTCCTCCAGCTCGGCGCGATCACGCTCACCGCCGCGAACCTGATCCCGGTGTTCGCGCAGAACTACTGGGGCTTCCTCGGCCACTTCCTGCTGATCGCGCTCGCCTACTCGTTCACGTCCGGCGCCGGCAGCGCGTACGTCTACGAGTACCCCGGCCAGGACGACCTCTACAAGCAGGCGGAAGGCAGCGCCCGCGCCTACAGCCTCACCGGACGCGTCGTCGCCCTGCCCGCAGCCGGTGTCCTGATGCAGTGGCATTTCACGTCGCCGTACTGGCTCTCCGCCGCCGCCACGCTCATCGCGCTCGGCATCGCGTCGAAGCTCCCGCCGCTGCCGCCCGGCGAGCACCACCACGAGAAGCTCGCCGTCAAACGAGCCGTCGCCACCCTCAAACGCGACCACTACCTGGTGCTGCTGATGGTCCAGGGCGTCGCGATCTTCACCCTGGTCCGCATCCTGCAGGCCAACCTGTTCCAGCCTGTCCTGGACGCGAAACACCTGCCAGTAGCCGGATTCGGCGTGCTCATGGCCGTCACCACGCTGTTCGAGGCGCTGGGCGCGGCTCGCCCGAACCTGATCCGCCGCGCCATGAGCGATCTGCGTGCGGTCTTCGTGCTCACCACGGTGATGGCGGTGTGCCTGGCGCTGCTGGCACCGGCCGGGCTCGTCGCCACCATCGCGTGCCTCTGCGTGTTCTCGCTCGCCACCGGCCTGTCGTTCCCGGTCCAGCGGCAGCTCGTCAACGACGCCATCACCGATCCGCGCAGCCGCGCCACGTTGCTGTCCATCGAGTCGCTGATCGACCGGGCGGTGTGCTCGCTGGTGATCTTCCTGCTCGGCGGTTACCTCGCCCACGGCGCGATGAACGAGTTCCTGGTGCACGCGGCTGTGGGCACGGTGCTGCTGATGGTCGTCGTCGCACTGTCGATCCGTTTCGTCCGCACGAAGGAGCGCTCGGGATGAGCAAGATCCTCTACTTGTACGTCAAGGGCGGGCCGCCTCCGGAGCACTCGTTCCCGCGCATCGCCGCGAAAGGCGAGCTGCACGTCCTCGCGCTGATGCCGGTTCCCGAAGCGGCACAACACTTCTGCACCGACATCGTCGAGGCCCTGGACGCCCCGCGCGGTGAGGAGCTCGTCGAGTTCGTCGCCCAGCACGCGAAGGCGATCGGCGCGGACGCGATCATCACGCTGTCCGAGTTCGCCGTGCTGCTCGTCGCCCACGTCGCGGACCGCCTCGGCCTCGCCGGCGCCGGGCCGAACCTGGTGCGGGCGCGCGACAAACGCCTGATGCGCGAGACCTGGCGGGAGGCGAAGGTGCCGATCCCGGACTTCCGCCGCGTCGAGTCCGAAGTGGACCTGCACAGGGCGCTGGCCGACCTGACCCCGCCGGTGCTGCTCAAACCGGCCTGGGGCGCGGGTTCCGTCGCGCAGCTGGTCCTGCATGCCCACACTGATGTGGCGGAGGCGTGGGCCGAGGTCGCCGACGCGCTCGAACTGGGCAGCCAGGTCGGCATGAACGAGCTGTACGCGCGGGACACCGACGGCGACCTGCTCGTCGAGGAGATCTTCAGCGGCACCACGGAAGGCTGGTATCCGGGACCGGGGCACGGCGACTACGTGAGCGTCGAGGGCATCGTCGCCGATGGCGTCTACCACCCGCTGTGCATCACGGCCAGGCTGCCCGCGATCCCGCCGTTCACCGAGGTCGCGAGCACCGCCCCGTGCACCCTCCCGGACCACCTCCAGCGCCGCATCGAGGAGGTGTCGAGAGACGCCGTCAACGCACTGCAGCTCGACACCTGCGGCACCCACACCGAGATCAAGCTCGGCAAGGACGGCTCGCTCACGCTGATCGAGACCGGCGCGCGGTTCGGCGGCGTGATGATCACGCGGGAGATCGAGGAGGTCTTCGGCATCGACCCGATCGGCATGCTCGTCGACCAGCTGCTGGGCCGCGAGGTCTTCTACCCCGCCCAGATGCTCATCACCGCGGGCCGCGCGGCGGCGTCGGTCGCGGTCATCCCGACAAATGCGGCAGGCGAGCCGTGGAGCACACAACCGTTGTGGCGCCCCAACGACGTCGACTGGTCCGCGATCGTGACGCCGGGGACCGAGCTGGAGGAGATCCCGGCCTTCTCGATGCCGGTCGGCGAACCGGTCCCGGTCTACGACCCCAGCGGCGGATCCCGGAACTGGCTGGGGCTCTTCGTCGTGACCGCTCCGGACGCGCACCAGCTGCACCGCGACTGCCACGCGATCCTGAACGGCCTGGAAGCGGGCCTCAACTCCGCGGGAACTGATCGGTGACGTCCTGCCCGTCCGGCAGCACCGCGAACAGGTCCACCGGCGTCCGCTGAGACACCATCTCGGTGCGGTGCAGACGTTTCAGCCGATCGCGGGCAACCGTGACGTCCTGGCGGGAACCGGACAGCACGAGCACGGGAACCGCGCCCAGCGACAGGTGCCCGCCGACCCGTTCCGCGTTGCCGCGCCCGAACTTGAGCACCTTCCCGTACCGCACCAGGTAGAGCAGGTTCTCCTCACCGCGCGAGTGCTTGAGCCGCGCCACCTCACCGGTCTCGGCGTTGCGCCCCCAGGTCCCGTGCGACTTGGTCAGCCACCGGAACGCCGTCCACGGCAACCCGTGCAGGTCGGTCGCGAGCACGGTCCAGCCGGGCTGGAAGTACTTCGCCAGCCGGATCTTCACCGTGGTCGAGGCGATGAACTCCGAGTTCTCCCGCCAGGTTCCGTCCAGCTCCAGTCCCCGCGCGATCTTCTGCACGGCCGGGTCCGGCACCGACCTGTCGTCCAGGCAGACCAGGCACCGGGTGCGCCAGCCGACGCCGCACGAGCGCCCGGCACCGCACCAGCCGCACTGGTAGATCTGCACGTCCGCGCCACCTGGCCGGTCGTGCAGGAGCTTCATCTGGTCCGACACGACCTGCAGGCACGGCGTGCACAAGGCACACCACGCGACCTCGGTGACCTCTTTGCGCGGCAACCGGGTCATGCAGTTGATGCACTGCTTCACTTTCGCCCTCCCCCGCGGGGAAGCCTATTCCAACGCCCTTCGCAGGCGCGAGGAGACAAGAGCATGACGGGGATCTGTGGCCGGAAGCTCCAGGTGCAGCCGTTCGAGCACCTCGGCGTCCTCCCCGCTGTCCGCGAACGACAGCAGCGAGTCGACGTCTCCGCGCTCCAGCACACCCCTGCGCACCGCGGCGGCGAGGTCCGCTCGTTCTTCTCGCACAACGGGTGCGTCCGAACGGGGCAGCAGCTCGCCGCTGTAGTGGCGGGTGGCTCGGCGGGCGTCACCTGAGCGCAGCGCCGTGCGCACGTCCAGAAAATCGCCCTGCACCACCGCGTCCAGCCGGTACGGCCTGGTGAGCAGCACTCCACCGAGCTGTGCCCGCAACCTGTGCAGCTCAGCCCGGACCGTCGTCGGGTTCCCACGTTCACCATAGAGCAGCAACGCAAGTTGTTCGGCGGTGAGTCCCTTGGGGTGCAAGGCGAGCGCGGTCAGCACCTCGGCGTTGCGCAAGGTGAGGATCAACGGCCGCCCGTCGAGGTCCGCGTGCAGGCCGCCGAGGAAGTTCAACGTCAGGACGTGCCGCTGTGGCACGAAATGCCGCTGCAGGTGGTGCTCGGCGAGCTTCGCGGCGGCCGACACGAGCTGCACCACGGCCGGATGCATGGTCTTGAGCGGCCCGCTCACGTCGACCACGCCCAGCAGCAGCCCGCTGTGGGGGTCGTGGATCGGGCTCGCCGCGCAGGTCCAGCCGTGGCAGGTCCGCACGAGGTGCTCGCGCGAGTGCACCGTGACGGGTTTCCCGGTCGCCAGCGCCGTGCCCATCGCGTTGGTGCCGATCGCGTCCTCGCTCCAGCGCGAGCCCTCGGTGAGGTGGACGCGTTCGGCGCGATGCCGGACCCCGTTGTCGCCCTCGCACCACAGGATGTGGCCTTTGGTGTCGGTGACGATCATGATCGTCTCGTCCATCGACAGCGTGTGCTTGAGCAGCGGCACCGTGGTCGCGAGCGGGTGCGTGCCGCGCAGGTCGGCGATCTCGTCCGGGGCGTAGACGACCGGCGCCTCGTGCCGGTCCGGGTCGACGCGCGCGGCCAGAGACCGCCGCCACGACTCGGCGATCACCGGCCGTGCTGCCTCGCCGACGTCCATCACCTCTCCAGGATGACGGGCCTTCTGCCTCAGACCGTTACTCCTTTCGGATGCAACGTCGGTGAAACGTACCGCTACCTAGCGTCGCAGTTCAGTTCGCAACGATGCGGGAGGTTCTTCCATGGCGAAGTACGCGGCTCCTGGGCAACCCGGCAGCGTGGTGACGTACCGCGACCGGTACGACCACTTCATCGGAGGCGAGTACGTGCCGCCCGCCAAGGGCGAGTACTTCGCCAACCCCACCCCGGTCACCGGCGAGGAGTTCACCGAGATCGCCCGCGGCACGGCCGACGACGTCGACCGCGCTCTGGACGCGGCGCACGGCGCGGCCCGCGCGTGGGGCAAGACGTCGGTGGCGGACCGGGCTCAGGTGCTCAACAAGATCGCGGACCGCATCGAGGCCAACCTGGAGATGCTGGCCGTCGCGGAGACGTGGGAGAACGGCAAACCGATCCGCGAGACGCTGGCCGCCGACCTGCCGCTCGCGGCCGACCACTTCCGCTACTTCGCGGGCGTGATCCGCGCGCAGGAAGGCGGCATCTCGCAGATCGACGAGGACCTGGTCGCGTACCACTTCCAGGAACCGCTCGGCGTCGTCGGCCAGATCATCCCGTGGAACTTCCCGATCCTGATGGCGGTGTGGAAGCTCGCGCCCGCCCTGGCCGCCGGCAACGCGGTCGTGCTGAAGCCCGCCGAGCAGACCCCGGCGTCGATCCACGTGCTGATGGAGCTCATCGCGGATCTGTTGCCGCCCGGTGTGGTGAACGTGGTCAACGGTTTCGGCGTCGAGGCGGGCAAGCCGCTGGCGTCGTCGCGGCGGGTGGCGAAGGTGGCGTTCACCGGCGAGACGACCACCGGCCGGCTGATCATGCAGTACGCCAGCGAGAACATCATCCCGGTGACGCTGGAGCTCGGCGGGAAGTCGCCGAACGTGTTCTTCTCCGACGTGGCCGCCGAGCAGGATGCCTTCTACGACAAGGCTCTTGAGGGCTTCACGATGTTCGCGCTGAGGTTGTTCGACACGGTCATGGCGCCGGGGTTGCGGTTGTACGTGAAGCCGTGCTTGCCGTTGTCGAACGCGATGGTGCG
>NZ_JBEXPJ010000212.1:0-14457 GCF_040611995.1 Lentzea sp. NPDC006480 | reverse complement strand
TCGGCAGCCTGAGCGACGCGGTCGAGCTCGCCGAGGAGCAGCTGCGGGTGCACGCACTGACGGGAACGCGGCCTCTCGCTGTGTTGATCGAACGCGCCGTGTGGATCGAAAGCTGTGTACCGGGAACCGGACTGGTGATCAGCCCAGAGGTTCAGACGCCATACTCGGCCAGGCCTTCGACCTGGTGGGCGCACCGCTCGTCGACCTCCCAGGGCGCGGCCGCGCGCGGGGCGGGAAGGGGGTGCTCGGGATGCGTCAGAGCGAAGGGGAGCTGCGCGCAGTCCTCGATCAGCTCACTCATCGTGCTCGCCTCAGGGATCGTCACGTCCCGACCGTATGACGGTGGTCTGACCTGCGGTAGCCCTACCAAACGGTAGTCTTCACAGCTGCACTCATCCGGGTGAGTTGTCACGTAGAGCAACAAGGGAAAGAGGAGCCGACGTGCCGGTAGCCGTGTGCGGCAGCATCGCGACCGACCATCTGATGCACTTTCCGGGCCGATTCGCGGACCAGCTGGTCGCGGAGCGTCTCGACCGCGTGTCGCTGAGCTTCCTGGTCGACGACCTCGTGGTCCGCCGCGGCGGCATCGGCGCGAACATCGCGTTCGGCCTCGGCGTCCTCGGGGTGCGCCCGGTGCTCGTCGGTGCCGTCGGCAAAGACTTCGACGACTACCGCTCGTGGCTCGAGCGCCACGGCGTCGACACGTCGGGCGTCTACGTGTCCGAGGTCGCGCACACCGCGCGGTTCGTCTGCACGACGGACGACGACATGTGCCAGATCGCCTCCTTCTACGCCGGTGCGATGGCCGAGGCGCGCAACATCGAGCTCGCCCCGATCGCGAACCGCGTCGCCGACATCGAGCTCGTCGTGATCAGCCCCGACGACCCCGCCGCGATGCTGCGCCACGCCGAGGAGTGCCGCCAGCGCGGCTACAAGTTCGCCGTCGACCCGTCGCAGCAGCTGGCCCGCATGGACGGCGACCAGGCACGCGCGTTCATCGAGGGCGCCGAGTACCTCTTCAGCAACGACTACGAGTGGGAACTGCTGCTGCAGAAGACCGGCTGGACCGAGGCCGACGTCCTCGCCCGCGTCGGCAAGCGCGTCACCACGCTCGGCGCCAAGGGTGTCGAGATCGTCGACAGGGACGGCTTCTCACTGCACGTCCCCGCAGTCCCCGAGGTCGCGAAGACCGACCCCACCGGTGTCGGCGACGGCTTCCGCGCGGGCTTCCTGGCCGGCATCACCGCGGGCCTGAGCATCGAGCGCGCCGCCCAGCTCGGCTCGTTCATCGCCGTCGAGGTGCTCGAAACGGTCGGCACGCAGGAGTGGGTGCTGGAGCGCGAGGCAGCGCTCGCCCGCATCCGCGGCGCGTTCGGCGACGAGGCGGCCGAGGAGATCGCTCCCGTCCTGCCGTGATCGCAGTGATGATCGCGGTAATGATCACTGGCATGATCGGACAATGGGGACGTACCTGTTCGGTGGCACCGGTGAGTTGCTCGACCCTCAGTTCGACGCGCTGAGCTCCCTGCTCGACGCGGGCACGTTCGCCCGCGTCGAGCAGCTCGGCATCGCGGACGGCTGGCGCTGCCTGGAGATCGGGGGCGGCGGGGGATCGGTGGCGAACTGGCTCGCCGACGTCGTCGCGCCGTCCGGGCACGTCACGGTCACCGACCTGGACGTCACCCGGCTCGAGGAGCGCGACAACGTCACCGTCCTGGAGCACGACGTAGTATCCAATATATTGCCCGGCAACGCGTTCGACCTGGTCCACGCCCGGCTGGTGCTGTTCCACCTCCCCGCCCGCGACACCGTTCTGCGCAAGCTGCGCGACGCGTTGCGCCCTGGCGGCTGGCTCGTGCTCGACGAGTTCGACTGCCTTCCGCTCGAAGTCCTCAAAGCGGCGCCCGCCGACGCGAAGCTGATCATGCGGGTGAAGAACGCCCTGCTGACGTTGCTCGAACAGGCGGGTGCGGAGCTGGCGTGGGGCGCGCGCATCGAGAAGGCGTTGCTCGACACCGGCCTGAACGACGTCAGCGGCTCACGCGAGGTGCAGGAGTGGGAGGGCGGCTCACCGGGCTGCCGGCTGCTCGCCACCTCCGCGCGCCAGGTGCGCGCGAAGCTGCCGCTCTCCGACGGCGAGTTCGACCGCTATCTGGAGCTCATGGCCTCGCCCGAGACCGTCATCAGCTCGTACGCGATGTGCAGCGCGCAAGGCCGCAGGTGAAGCGAAAGGGCCCCTCCGGAGAGGGGCCCTTCGACACAGTTAGAGCTTGACCGGGTAGTGCGGTTCCGGCACCACCGGCTTGATGCGGCCCTCGACGAAGATGCCGTGCCAGATCATGAACACCAGCAGCGCCCAGATGCGGCGGCTGTGGTCGATGATCCCGGACCGGTGCTCCTCGATCAGCCGCAGCACCGCGTGCTTGTCCAGGTACTGGTCCGTCTGCGACGTGCGGACGATGTCGACGGCCCAGTCGTGCATCTCGTCCTTGAGCCAGTGCCGGATCGGCACCGGGAAGCCGAGCTTGCGGCGGTTCAGCACGTGCGCCGGCACGATGTCGCGGATCGCCTTGCGCAGCGCGAACTTCGTCGTGTCCTTGGTGATCTTCAGCTCGCTGGGGATCTGCGAGGCGATCTTGAAGACCTCGGGGTCCAGGAACGGCACCCGCAGCTCCAGCGAGTTCGCCATGGTCATCTTGTCGGCCTTGACCAGGATGTCGCCGCGCAGCCACGTGAACAGGTCGACGTGCTGCATGCGCGTGACCGGGTCCCAGTGCTGCGACTCGCGGTACGGCTGGGCCGTGACGTTCATGTGCGAGACGTTCGGGTCGTACGTGCGCAGGACCTCGCGCAGCTGCGGGTCGAGGAAGATGCGCGCGTTGCCGTAGTAGCGCTCCTCCAGCGAGAGCGCGCCGCGACGCAGCAGGTCCTTGCCGCGCACGCCCTGCGGGATCTTCGTCGAGACCTTGCCCATCGCCTTGCGCAGCGCACCCGGCACCTTCTCGAACGCCGCCAGCGACAACGGCTCGCGGTAGATCGTGTAGCCGCCGAACAGCTCGTCCGCGCCCTCACCGGACAGCACGACCTTCACGTGCTGACGCGCCTCACGGGCGATGAACCACAACGGCACCAGCGCCGGGTCGGCCACCGGGTCGTCGAGGTACCAGGTGATCAGCGGCAGGGAGTCCATCATCTCCTGCGCGCTGACCGTGCGGACGACGTGCTTCACGCCGATCAGCGCCGCCGACTCCGCCGCGACGTCGACCTCGGAGAAGCCCTGCCGTTCGAAACCGGTCGTGAACGTGATCAGGTCAGGGTTGTGCTCCTTGGCGAGCGCCGCGACCACGGTCGAGTCGATGCCGCCGGACAGGAACGAGCCGACCGTCACGTCCGCGCGCATGTGCTTGGCGACCGAGTCGCGCAGCGCCGCCGTGATCTCGTCGTAGAGCGCGTCCGCCTCGGCCTCGCTGCGCACCGTGCGCACCTTGAAACTCGCCGGGAAGTAGCGCTCGAACTTCGGCGACTCACCCGGCGTCAGCGTGAACGAGTGCCCGGACTCGACGCGGAAGACCTGGTCGTGCAGGGAGGCGGGCTCCGGCACGTACTGCAGCGTCAGGTAGTGCTGCAGGCCCTTGACGTTCATCTTCGGCTCGATGCCGAGCGTCGGGGCGATCTCCAGCAGGACCTTCTTCTCGCTGGAGAACGCGACACCGGCCTGGCCCTGCGCCCAGTACAGGGGCTTGATGCCGAACGGGTCGCGGCCGCCGAACACGACGCCGCGCTCGGAGTCCCAGATCATGAAGGCGAACATGCCGCGCAGCTTCGTGATCGCCGCGGGGCCGAAGTAGTGGTAGGCGGCGACGATCGTCTCGGTGTCGCCGTCGGTGTGGAAGACCGCGCCGTAGGACTCGGTGAGCTCCGCGCGCAGCTCCAGGTAGTTGTAGATCTCGCCGTTGAAGTTGATCGTGTACCGGCTCGGCGCCTCTGGCGGGCCCCAGGTCAGGGGCTGGTGGGAGTGCTCGATGTCGATGATGGCGAGGCGGTTGAAGCCGAACACGACCTCGTCGACCCGCCGGGTTCCGCTCTCGTCCGGGCCGCGGTGGCGCATGCAGCGCAGCGCGGCCTCCACCGCCGGGCGTGCGCTCTCGGCCTCGTTCTCGCTAGGGCAAACAAGTCCTGCCAGGCCGCACAAGGGTCTCGCACCTCACAAGAAATACGACGGGGAAGACTTCAGTATGCCGAAGCGGCTCTGTGTGACCGAAACTGCACCGCAGCGGCAGTGCCCCCAAGGGGTGAGCGAGGTTGCGCTGGGCTACGCTCCCGCTTGATCCGTTGGCACGGCAGTAGTTGTGAACGAGGAGGCGGGCGAGCAGTGGGCCTGAAGGAGGGCACCAGGGCATCCCGGCTGGCGAAGACCGCCGGGCTGGTCGGCCTGGTCGGTATCGGGGCCACCGGTTGCTCCACGGACGAGGTGCTGCGCTTCGGCTGGCCGGTGGCCGTCACGCCGCAGGCCGAGAGGATGCGCGAGCTCTGGACCTGGTCCGTGATCGCCGCGCTCGTCGTGGGCGTCATCGTGTGGGGCCTGATCTTGTGGTCGGTCGTTTTCCACCGCAAGAAGTCGGAAGAGCTGCCGCGCCAGACGGCGTACAACCTCCCCCTGGAGATCGTGCTCATCGTCGTGCCGACGGTGATCGTGGCGGTCCTGTTCTACTTCACCGCCATCACGCAGAACTACGTCACGGACAAGTCGGCCAAGCCCGACGTGAACGTCGACGTGATCGCGTTCCAGTGGAACTGGGAGTTCCAGTACCCGGACTTCAAGACCGACGAGGGCAACGTCGTCAGCACGGTCGGCACCTCGGGCGAGATCCCGGTCATGGTGCTGCCGGCGCACAAGCGCATCCAGTTCAAGCTGCGCTCGACGGACGTCATCCACTCGATCTTCGTGCCGGAGTTCCACTTCAAGCGCGACGTCTTCCCGATGCCGGAGAAGAACAACCAGGACAACGTCTTCCAGATCGACCAGATCGACCGTCCCGGTGCGTTCGTCGGCCGGTGCGCCGAGCTGTGCGGCTCCTACCACTCCGCGATGAACTTCGAGGTCCGCGCCCTTGAGGAGGCCGACTTCGACAAGTACATGGAGTACCGCAAGGAGATCAACGAGAAGACGGGCAAGCCGTACACCACGGCCGAGGCGCTCGCGAAGGTGGGCTGCAAGGACTGGTGCTCGCCGCTCGCCACCACGACCACCCCGTTCAACACCGACCGGACCGCCCGCGAGGCCTCCGGCTCGGGTCAGAAGTAGGGACACACAACGCGATGAAGATCGAAGCTCGCGTATTCGACCTGGTGATGGGTTTCTCGTTCCTGATGGCCGTCGTGTACGGCTTCTGGACGCACTCGGCGACCGGCCACGTCGAGCCCACTGGCACGGTGGCGCTCGCGCTGACCGGTGGCCTGGCCCTCATCACCGGCACCTACTTCCGGTTCGTGTCCCGTCGCATCGAGGTGCGGCCTGAGGACAACCCCGAGGCCGAGGTCTCCGACGGCGCCGGTGAGCTGGGCTTCTTCAGCCCCGGCTCGTACTGGCCGGTCGGTCTCGCGGCCGCGGCGGCGACCGCCGGTGTCGCGGTGGCGTTCTGGCACGTGTGGCTGCTCGTGATCGCCATCATCATGGTGCTGATCATGGTCGGCGGCCTGGTGTTCGAGTACCACACCGGCCCCAACCACGACTGATATCCGATATATCGGATACTGCTCGTCCGAGGCCCTCTCCGTTCGCGGAGGGGGCCTCAGTCGTTCGGAACCAATATCCAGTATGTGATGTATCGCATATCGGATATCGGCGGCGTCCGATATATCGCATATCGCCGCGCATTGACGCTCGCGCCCTGATATCCCGTATATCGCATATTGCGCGAAAGGGCCCTCCCCGCCGAGACGGCAGGAAGGGCCCTTTGCGGTCCTGAACGCGCTGCTGAGGCTACGCGGCGACGGTCACCTTCTCCGGGGTCTTCTGGTACGCGTCGACGTACTCCTGGCCGCTCAGGTCCAGGATGCGGTAGATGATCTCGTCGGTGACGCTGCGCAGCACCGGCAACGACTCCTGCATGCCGTCGTAGCGGCTGAAGTCGAGCGGCTCGCCGAACCGGACGGTCACGGGGACGATCCTCGGGATCTTGCGGCCGACGGGCTGCACCTTGTCCGTGCCGATGATGCCGACCGGGATGACCGGCGCGCCGGACTCCAGCGCCATGCGGGCCACACCGGTGCGACCGCGGTGCAGCATGCCGTCCAGCGACCGGGTGCCCTCGGGGTAGATCGCGAACGCGTCGCCGCGGGCCAGGATCTCGGCGGCCGTGTCGAGCGCGGCGCGGGCGTCGCGGCCCTTGCCGCGGTGCACCGGCACGTGGCCGAGCGACGAGAAGAACCAGCGGGACAGCGCACCCTTGAACCCGGTGCCGGTGAAGTACTCCGCCTTGGCGAGGAACGACACGCGCCGCGGGACCACCATGGGGATCACGACGCTGTCGATGAAGCTGAGATGGTTCGCCGCCAGGATGACCGGTCCGTCGGTGGGGATGTTCTCCAAGCCCTCCACCACGGGGCGGTAGACGACTCGGGCTGCGCGCGCGACGACATGCTTCATCACCGGGTAGAGGACCATGCCTCCAGCATTCCAGGTGGCGATTGCCTGCGCGTTACCACGTGGTGCGCATCTCCGGCCCGTCACTCGCTCGGACTACACCGATGCGGCGGCCGTGCGAGGACGGTCACGCGTCAGCGACGACGCGTGACCGAATCACCCGTCTCAGCCCTTCAAGGACCGCGAGAGCTCCACCCAGCGAGTCAGCAACGACGCTGCCTTGCCCGAGTCGACGGCCTCGGCCGCACGACCCAGCGAGGCGGTCAGGTCGGCGTGCAGGTCGTCCGAGAACCCGCCGTGCGCCGCGATGGCCCCGGCCGCGTTCACGAGCACCGCGTCACGCACCGAACCCGGCTTGCCGGCCACCAGGTCGCGGACCACCTGGGCGTTGACGGACGCGTCGCCGCCCTTCAGGTCCTCCTCGCGCGCGGGCTTCACCCCGAGCACCGCGGGATCGATCGTCTCCGTGCGCACGACACCGTCCTGAGCGAGCCAGGCCGAGGTCGTGGTGGTCGTGGTGATCTCGTCGAGGCCGTCGTCACCGCGCACCACCAGAGCGGTGTTCCGACGGCGGGCGAACACCCCGGCGATCAACGGCGCCGCAGCCGCCCGCGCGCACCCGATCAGGCCGACCTGGGGCTGTGCCGGGTTCGTCAGCGGGCCGAGCAGGTTGAACGACGTCGGGATGCCGATCTCGCGCCGCACCGGGCCCGCGTGCCGGAAGCCGGGGTGGAACACCGGCGCGAAGCAGAAGCCGATGCCCAGCTCGGCCACGGTCGCCCGCACCCCGTCCGGCGGCAGGTCGATCGCGACGCCCAGCTCCTCCAGCACGTCCGCCGTGCCGCACTGCGACGACGCCGCGCGGTTGCCGTGCTTCACCACTGGAACGCCCGCAGCGGCCGTGATGATCGCGGCCATCGTCGAAATGTTCACCGAACCGGAATGATCGCCGCCGGTGCCCACGATGTCGGCCGCCCGCACGCCCACGTCGAACCGCCGGGCGTGGTTGAGCATCATCGTGGCGAGGCCGTCGATCTCCTCCGGCGTCTCGCCCTTGGCGCGCAACGCGACGATGAACGCCGCGATCTGGGCCTGCGTCGCCTCGCCCGACATGACCTGGTCCATGCCCCAGGACGTGTCGTCGGCGGTCAGGTCGACGCCGTCGAGAAGTCTGTTGAGCAGTGTTGGCCAGGTGCGCCCTGTCGCATTTTCTGGCACCGGGGATCAGCCCCTGACGACAGGAAGTGCCAAGCCCCGCAGCACCTCGGCCACGGTCTCGGCGGCGGCCAGCGGGTCGAGCGGGTGCACCAGCACCGCGTCGGCCTGCGACCAGGTCGCGAGCCAGCGGTCGTCCTTGCGGCGGACCGCGACGACGATCGGCGGGCAGTTCGTGATCTCGTCCTTGAGCTGGCGGGACAGGCCCATGCCACCGGTCGGCTGCGCCTCGCCGTCGAGGATCAGCAGGTCGACGGTGCCGTTGTCCACCTCGTAGAGGACGTCGGCGATCGCACCGGCCTCCACGTAGTCGACGCGCGGCAGATCCGGCGCCGGGCGGCGGCCGACGGCAGTGATGATCGTCTCACGCACCTCGGGCCGGTGGCTGAACACCAGGATCTTCGTGGTCTGCGTGCTCATCTCACGATCCTCCGCTGCTACTGCTGACTGCGGTCCTGAAGAAAAGTGACCAAGGTCGCCGCGATGTTATCGGGCGGGTTGCAGGGCGTCCCACCCCAGGGCTTCGCCGCCCAGCCGCTGCGCCAGCGACGCCATCCGCGAGCGCTCCTGGGCGCAGTGCAGAGCGTCCAGCTTCTGCACGCGACTGATATGCGATATATCACCGGCGACGAGCACCCAGCCGTCCGGTGTGAGCAGTTCTCGCGCGCGTTCTACCTGCTCAGACGGTATGCGAACGTGGTGACGGAGCACGGCGAGCTCGTCCGGACGCCACTCCGGCGAACGGGCCAGAACGGCCGAATCCGCCTCCACGATGTCGAACGCCTCGACGACCACGACGAGCCCCGGATCGTCGATCGACAACGAGGGTTCGTCACGTCGGCCCAGCAGATCCCGCAATCGGCCCAGCAAACCCATCCGTTGATCTCCTCGCGATCACCGGCTGTGTGACCCAGCCGACCCATGATCCGCCCAGGACCCGATGGGCGGACGGAAATAGCGCAGGCAATAATGCTGCCCGTGACCACGGCAGCGCCTTCAATCGGCCAGCGCGTGCACTCGCTGAACCGCCCGAACATGGTCAGCGTCGGCACGATCGTCTGGCTGTCCAGCGAGCTCATGTTCTTCGCTGGCCTCTTCGCCATGTTCTTCACGGTGAAGGCCCAGAACACGGCGGAGCACTGGCCGCCCCCTCCTACGCACCTCAACGTGCCCTACGCGGCGGTCTTCACGATCATCTTGGTCGCGTCGTCCTTCACCTGTCAGTGGGGCGTGTTCGCGGCGGAGCGCGGCGACGTCTTCGGTCTGCGTCGCTGGTACATCGTGACGTTGATCATGGGCGCGATCTTCGTGGGCGGCCAGGCGGGTGAGTACTTCACCCTCGTCGAAGAGGGCACGACGATCCCCTCGTCGGCCTACGGCACCGTCTTCTTCCTGACGACCGGCTTCCACGGCCTGCACGTCATCGGCGGTCTGATCGCGTTCGTCTTCCTGTTGATCCGGACGAAGCTCAGCAAGTTCACGCCGGCACAGGCCACCGCATCGATCGTCGTGTCGTACTACTGGCACTTCGTCGACGTCGTGTGGATCGGCCTGTTCGCCATCATCTACATCGTGCCCTGACCTAGTCAGCACGCAGCCAAGCCACGAGCTCCCGAACTGACAGCAAGGGTTGCCGCACACCATGACCACCACGACGAAACGCCCGCGCGGCGCCCGCACGAAGCTGCGCCGCCGGGTCGCCGGACTGCTCGCCCTGGGCTTCGGCCTGCTGAGCGCCGGCATGCTGTTCGCCGCGTTCGCGCCCACCGCCCAGACCGCCCAGGCGCAGCAGCAGGACGCCCTGGTCCGCCAGGGCGAGCAGATCTACCTGAACACCTGCGCGGGCTGCCACGGCAAGTCCCTCGAGGGTGTCAAGGACCGCGGGCCGAGCCTGATCGGCGTCGGCGACGCCGCGGTCTACTTCCAGACCTCCTCCGGCCGCATGCCCATGGCGCGGCAGGAGGCGCAGGCCACTCGCAAGCCCACGAAGCTCTCCGCCGAGGAGATCAGCGCGCTGATGGCCTACATCACCGCGAACGGTGGCGAGGGCCCGAAGAAGCCCGCTGAGTCCGGCGAGGCCCTGCGCGGCGACAACCCGGCGCGTGGTGGCGAGCTCTTCCGCCTCAACTGCTCGAGCTGCCACAACTTCACGGGTCGTGGTGGCGCGCTGTCGTCCGGCAAGTTCGCGCCGACGCTCGACGGGGTGACCGAGGAGCAGATCTACACGGCGATGCTGACCGGCCCGCAGAACATGCCGAAGTTCGGCGAGCGCCAGCTCACGCCGGAAGAGAAGAAAGACATCATCGCGTACGTCAAGTCGGTGACCGACGGGAACAACAACTCCGGCGGTAACCCCCTGGGCGGGTTCGGACCCGTCTCGGAAGGCTTGATCGCATTCATCGTGGGCATCGCCGCGCTCATCGGCGTGACCCTCTGGATCGGAGCCAAGGCATGAGCGGCGACAAGCCGACCGAGCTGCCCAGCGAGGCAGAGCTCGCGGAGATGAGCCGGGACGACCTCGTCAAGCTCGGCACCAAGCTGGACGGCGTCGAGATCGTCCACTACGAGGAGCGGTTCCCCGTTCCCGGCACGCGCGCCGAGCGTCGTGCCCAGCGCGTGGTCGCGACCTGGTTCATGATCTCCGCGCTGGCGGGTCTCGCGTTCCTCGGCGTGTTCCTGTTCTGGCCGTGGCGGTACGAAGCCCCCTCGAACGAAGAGGGCCACCTGCTGCACATGCTCTACAACCCGCTGATCGGCCTGTTCCTGGGCCTGTCGGTGCTGGGCCTGGGCATCGGCGCGCTGCTCTACACCAAGAAGTTCATCCCGGACGAGATCGCGGTGCAGCAGCGCCACGACGGTCCGTCGGCCGAGGTCGACCGCGCGACGCTGGTCGCCGAGCTCGCCGACGCCGGCGAGCGCAGCGGCATCGCCCGCCGCAGCCTGATCAAGCGCACCGCGGGCCTCGGCGCCGGTGTGCTGGGTCTGGGCGTGGCGGCCGTCCCGCTGGGCGCCCTGATCAAGAACCCGCACGCGGACAGCGAGACCAAGGCCTCGCTGTGGCACACCGGCTGGAAGGCCGAAAAGGGCGAGAAGGTCTACCTCCGTCGCCACACCGGCAACTTCCACGAGGTCTCGCTGGTGCGTCCCGAGGACGTCGAGCCCGGCGGCTTCGAGACCGTGTTCCCGTTCCGCGAGTCGGAGCGCGACGACGAGCACGCCCTGGTCGCGGCCCTCAAGCGGGCCGACGCCCCGGTCATGCTCATCCGCCTGCGCCCGAACCAGGCGGTCACGAAGCGCGCCGGTCAGGAAGACTTCAACTTCGGCGACCTGTTCGCGTACTCGAAGATCTGCACGCACCTCGGTTGCCCGACCTCGCTGTTCGAGCAGCAGACCGGTCTGCTGCTCTGCCCGTGCCACCAGTCGCAGTTCGACGTGTTCGAGTACGCCAAGCCGCGGTTCGGCCCGGCGACCCGTCCTCTTCCCCAGCTACCGATCACTGTGGACGAAGAGGGATACTTGGTTGCCCGCAGCGACTTCATCGAGGCTGTGGGTCCGGCGTTCTGGGAGCGGAAGTCATGAGTGCCATCACCACGCCGACGAAGCCGGCCAACGCGGCCGCGCGCGTCGCAGGGGCGGCGGCCAACGCTGCCGACGAGCGGTTCCATGCGGCCAAGGGCCTTCGTCATCAGCTGAACAAGGTCTTCCCGACGCACTGGTCGTTCCTGCTCGGTGAGATCGCGCTGTACAGCTTCATCGTGCTGCTGCTGTCCGGTACGTACCTCGCGCTGTTCTTCGACCCGTCGATGACCGAGGTCACCTACAACGGCTCGTTCGAGAACCTGCGCGGCATCGAGATGTCGCGGGCGTTCGCGTCCACGCTCGACATCTCGTTCGAGACGCGCGGTGGCCTGTTCGTCCGCCAGGTGCACCACTGGGCGGCGCTGCTGTTCATGGCCGCGATCGTCGTGCACATGTTCCGGATCTTCTTCACCGGCGCGTTCCGCAAGCCGCGTGAGATCAACTGGGTCATCGGCATCGTGCTGTTCATGCTCGGCGCGATCGAGGGCTTCCTCGGCTACTCGCTGCCGGACGACCTGCTCTCGGGCACCGGTCTCCGCGTGATGGCGGCGCTGCTGATCTCGTTCCCGGTCGTCGGCACCTGGATCAACTGGCTGATGTTCGGCGGGGAGTTCCCCGGCACCAACATCATCCCGATGCTCTACACCGCGCACATCCTGCTGATCCCGGCGATCATCCTCGGCCTGATCGCGGCGCACCTCGCGCTGGTCTGGTACCAGAAGCACACGCAGTTCCCAGGCGTGGGCCGCAAGGAGACCAACGTCGTCGGCGTCCGCATCATGCCGGTGTTCGCGGCCAAGGGCGGTGGCTTCTTCGCCATCGTCGTCGGTGTCATCGCGATCATGGGTGGCGTCTTCCAGATCAACCCGATCTGGAACTTCGGCCCGTACAACCCCGCGCAGATCTCCGCCGGTTCGCAGCCGGACTGGTACATGGGCTGGACCGACGGCCTGGTCCGCATCTGGCCCGCGTGGGAGTTCTACCTGGGCAACTACACGATCCCGGCGCCGTTCCTGCCGTTCATCCTCGGTCTGCCACTGCTGACCGGTATCGCGGCGGTGTACCCGTGGATCGAGAAGAAGATGACCAAGGACTACGCGCACCACAACCTGCTGCAGCGCCCGCGTGACGTGCCCGTCCGCACCGCGCTCGGCTGGATGGCGATCACGTACTTCATGGTCCTGCTGCTCATGGGCGGCAACGACATCTTCGCGTACAAGTTCGACATCTCGTTGAACCTGACGACGTGGATGGGCCGCATCGGCATGCTGATCCTGCCGCCGATCGCGTACTTCGTGGCCTACCGAATCTGCATTGGCCTGCAGCGCGGCGACCGCGAGGTGCTCGAGCACGGTGTCGAGACCGGCATCATCAAGCGCCTGCCGCACGGCGAGTTCATCGAGATCCACCAGCCGCTCGGCCCGGTGGACGACCACGGCCACCCGATCCCGCTCGCCTACCAGGGCGCGTCGGTGCCGAAGAAGATGAACAAGCTCGGCTCGGCCGGTCACCCGGTCGCCGGCAGCACGTGGTCGCCGGACCCGGTCGAGGAGACCGTGGCCCTGGAGAACGCGAAGCACAAGAACCTGCTGGAGCCCGCTCCGGAGCAGGCCGAGCTGGCCGGCAAGCCTGCCGACCCGAAGGCCTGACCTGCTTTTGGAAGTGTGAAAAGCCCCCGTGAACCATCACGGGGGCTTTTCGTTACGTCAGTTGCGCCGAATGATTTGCCGCGCTGTGCCGTTCGTGGTGCTGTGGTGACTACTGCGCGTCGTCCAGGCCGATGGCGAAGGCCGCCTCGTCGTCTCGCTTCGAGTAGCTGCGGAACGCGATGTGCGTGTCGGTGTTCAGCACGCCCGCGACCTTGCTGATCTTGCCGGGCACCAGCGCGGCCAGGTCCTCGTGCTTGCTCACCCGCACGAGCGCGATCAGGTCCACGTCACCTGCGCAGGAGTACACCTCGGTGACGCCGTCGATGTCGGCGATCTCCTGCGCAGCCTCGGGAATGCGTTCGGCGGCGGCCTGGATCAGCACGATGGCGGTGACCACGCTGTCCTCCTCTGGTCTCAGCACGGGTAACTAAAGCACTCGTAGTCTGCCCTACCGGCTTATCGCTGGCGTGAGGACGTCACTGCGAGCGTGGGTCGCCTCATTCCCCCCGTTGTTGTTGAGGTGAACCCGTGTTCGCACGCAAGCTGATCGCCGAGGTGGCCGGTACGACCATCCTCTGCCTGTTCGGAATCTCCGCCGCCGTGTCCGTGGTCGCCGCGGGCGAGCCTTCCGGTCTGTTGATCGTCGCCCTGGCTCATGGGTTGGCGTTGATGGCCGGCATCTACGCGTTCGGCGCCATCTCCGGCGCGCACTTCAACCCGACCGTCACCATCGCTCTCGCCGTGTCCGGTCGCGTGCCGTGGCGCGAAGTGCCGGGCTATGTCGGCGCGCAGCTTCTCGGTGGCGTCCTCGCCGCGTCTCTCGCTCACGTCGTGCACGGTCCGCGTGCGCTGGAGGCGGGGCTGGGCGCGACCGCTTTCGGTTCCGGCGTCACCGTCACCCAGGCCTTCGCCGCCGAAGCCCTCGGTGCGTTCATCCTCGTGACCGCCGTCTTCGCACTGGCCGTCAACCCCGGCGCTCCTCGCGGCCTGCACGGCATCGGCATCGGCCTGGCTCTGGCCACCCAGATCCTCGCGTTCGGTCCGGTCGCGGGCGCCTCGGTGAACCTCGCCCGCACGTTCGGCCCCGACGTCGTGCTCACGTTCGCGGGCGGCGACCCGTCTTGGAGCCAGCTGCCGGTGTACCTGATCGCCCCTGTTTTCGGCGGCATCCTGGCGGCCGGCCTCTACGCCCTGATGACCTCCACGTCCCGCCGCGTGAACGTCCCCAGCCCCCGCTAGCTTGTCCGTTTGTCGACATCCCAACTGATATATCGGTGCGCCCCACCCGCCCTGACCAGCCCAAACCGGACCACCGGGTGATCGTCTACCACCAGCACCGTCTGAGGCTGTCGGACCGGCAGGGAGAAC
>NZ_JBEXPJ010000211.1:0-14508 GCF_040611995.1 Lentzea sp. NPDC006480 | reverse complement strand
CACGCCGCCGGTAGCAACGCCCGCTCCGTCCACGAACGACACCGGCGCCGGCACGTCCGGGAGCGCGTTGACCGGTACGCACACCTCCGAGTTCCCCGACGTCGACGCTGACGGCCGCGTCCAGGACGACGAGGACCGGGCAGGTGGCGGCCTTGTGCTCCAGGGCGGCGCACCAGGACCACTGCCCGGTGTCGACTCCGTCGTCGTGGTGCGGCCGGACGACGCAGTGCAGGACGCCAGCGCATGGGACACCGGTGGCGTGGACTTCCTGTTGGCAGGCATGGTGATGCCACTTGTCGCGGCCCAGTCCGACAAATCGGGCTGGGACTCCGAGGGGCCACTGGTCGACGTCGTGCTTGAGGAAACCCCGTTGTGGGAGCCGGAGCCCGCGCTCGCCACCTACCGGCGCCGCAAGGCGGGGGAGGAAGGGACCGCAGTCGTCGACAGCTTTGTGCCGGCGGCGTCGTGCGGGGACGAGCACTCGATGCCGGAAGACCAGCGGGAGGCCTGGCTGGCCGCGGAGGCCGAGCGGGCGGAGCGGCTCGAGCGGGGCGAGGAAGAGGACGAGGACGCCGAACTGGAGGAGCGTTCCGCGTCCGATCTGCTCAACGAGAGCAACACGGCATGGGGCAACTCGAAAGCCACGAAGCTGACGGGGGTCCTCGAATGACGATCGATACCGGCAAGGAGCTGGCCTGATGGCGACCCAGATGGTCAAACGTGCCCCCAGGGTCGCCGGTCCCGAGATGCCGACCGGGCAAATTGAGCTGCAGGAACCCCCTGTCCTCGCCGAGCCCGCCACGCGGGACCTCTCGTCCATGATGATGGTCCTGCCCATGGGCCTCGGCTCGATGGTCATGATCCTTGCCTTTTCCGGTGCCGGTGGCGGTTCGCCGATGACGTACGTCATGGGTGGCGGCATGGGCATCGCGATGATCAGCATGGGTCTCGGACAGATGGGCCGGGGGGCAGGCGACCGCAAGAAGAAGATGGCTGCCGAACGTCGGGACTACTTGCGCTACATCGGCCAGATGCGCACCCGCACCCGCGCCACTGCCGACGAGCAGCGGGCGGCCGTCCTGTGGAACAACCCCGCTCCGGCGTGGCTCTGGTACGTCGCCGGGGGCTCGCGGCTTTGGGAGCGACGGGCGAGTCACGAGGACTTCGCCAGGGCGCGGATCGGACTCGGCTCCCAGCAGGCGGCGCTGGAGCTGGTGCCGCCGACCACCAAGCCGGTCGAGGACCTCGAACCGCTCTCGGCGATCTCCTTGAGGCGGTTCAGCGAGGCCTACCGGACGGTGGCCGGCATTCCGATCGCGGTCGGGCTGCGCAGCTTCACGAGCGTCGAGTTCGCGGGCGACATCGACAAGGCGCTGGGACTGGCCCGTGCCGTGCTCGCGCAGCTCGTCACGTTCCACGCCCCCGAGGAGCTGCGTATCGCGGTGCTCACCTCGGAGGAGACCAGGACCGAGTGGGACTGGATCAAGTGGATGCCGCACACCGCGCACCCGACGGCACGCGACGACGCTGGTCCCATCCGGATGCTCTCGTGCGATCACGACGAGCTGATGGACTTGCTGGGCAAAGAAGTCACCGATCGCGGCCCACACGACAAATCCGCGACGCCGAGCAACTCCGAGCCGTTCATCGTCGTGGTGGCCCACCTCGCGGCCGTGCCCGAGTCGTCGCGCCTGTTCGACGTCGGGCTGCGCAACGTTGTGCTGCTCGACATCACCGGCATGCTGCCTGGTGGCGCGAAGGTGCTGCGGCTGACCGCCGTCGAGGACCGAGTCGAGTTCCCGTCCGGTGACGGCACCGGCGTTGCGACGCGAGACGAGCTGAGCCTGGTCGAGTCCGAGGTGCTCGCGCGAACGCTTGCGCCCAAGCGCACCAGCGGCACGGTCGAGCTGGTCGAGCGGTCGCTGGACTCCGACTTCGAGCTGACCACGTTGCTGGGCATCCGCGACGTCAACACGTTCGACATCAACCACCAGTGGCGGCCCCGCAACGCCCAGCGCGCCCGGATGTCCGTGCCGATCGGCGTCACGGAGGAGGGCGAGGTCGTCGAGCTCGACCTCAAGGAATCGGCGCAGGGTGGTATGGGCCCGCACGGCCTTGTCATCGGTGCCACCGGTTCTGGCAAGAGCGAGCTGCTGCGGACCCTCGTGCTGGGGCTCGCGGCGACGCACTCGTCGGAGATCCTCAACATGGTCCTGGTCGACTTCAAGGGCGGCGCGACGTTCCTCGGTATGGACCGGCTGCCGCACGTCTCCGCGGTGATCACCAACCTGGCAGATGAGCTGCCGCTGGTCGACCGCATGCAGGACTCGCTCAACGGCGAGATGATCCGCCGACAGGAACTGTTGCGTGTCAGCGGTTACCCGTCTTTGTTCGAGTACGAGAAGGCCAGGGCTGCGGGGGAGCCGCTTGCGCCGTTCCCCACACTGCTGCTCGTCGTCGACGAGTTCTCCGAGTTGTTGGCGAGCAAGCCGGAGTTCATGGACCTGTTCGTCTCGGTCGGCCGTCTGGGCCGCAGCCTCGGGGTGCACCTCCTGCTCGCGTCCCAGCGCTTGGACGAGGGCCGCATCCACCGCGTCGAGGGCCACCTCTCGTACCGGATCGCGCTGCGCACGTTTTCCTCGATGGAGTCCCGCAGCGTCATCGGTGTCGCGAACGCCTACGAGCTGCCGCCGGAACCGGGCAACGGCTACCTCAAGATCGACCAGACGAACCTCGTCCGCTTCAAGGGCGCCTACGTCTCCGGCCCGGCGCCGGTGCCGATGGCGGAGTCCGCTGTCGAGGAGAAGGCCGCCCAGGAGATCGTGCCGTTCTCCACACACGCCAGGCCGTTGCGCCAGCTCGTCGTCTTGCACGAGGAGGAGGAAGCGGAGGAGAAGGAGGCCGACACGACCGGCCAGGTCAACGCGACCGGCCAGGTCAACACGGTCAGCCTCGCCGAGGCTTTCATCGGCAGGCTCCAGGGCGCTGGTCCCGCCGCACGCCAGGTGTGGTTGCCGCCGCTCGCCGAATCTCCCAGCCTCGACTCGCTGCTTCCCAGCGTGCTGCCGGACCAGTTTCGCGGCATGAACGTCGAGGACCGCACGATGCAGGGCAAGCTGCGTGCACCACTGGGCATGATCGACCGCCCCTACGAGCAGGTGCGCGAGCTGATGGTCGCCGATCTGTCCGGTGCGGACGGTCACGTGGCCGTAGTCGGCGCGCCTCACTCGGGCAAGTCGACCCTGCTGCGCACGCTGGTGCTGTCGCTGGCGATGACGCACACGCCGTCGGAGATCCAGTTCTACGGCCTCGACTTCGGCGGTGGCGGCATCATGTCGATCGCGGGCCTGCCGCACGTCGGTTCGATCGCGACCCGACTGGAGCACGACCGCGTGGTCCGCACGATCGCACAGTTGCTGCTGCTCATCGAAGCCCGTGAGTCCACTTTCACCAGTCGCGGCCTGGAATCGATGGCGGCGTATCGGGAAATGCGACGCACTGGTGAGATCGACGACCCGTACGGCGACGTCTTCCTGGTCATCGACGGTTGGTATACGGTCAAGCAGGACTACCCCGATCTCGAGCCGCGGATCAACGAGCTCGCGGTGCGCGGTCTGTCATTCGGCATCCACGTGATGATCGGCGCGAACCGCTGGTCGGAGATCCGGCCCGCACTGCGCGACGTGATCGGCAGCAAGTTCGAGCTGCGGCTCGGCGACCCGATGGAGTCGGAGGTCGGGTCCCGCAAGGCACAAACCGTGCCTTCGCAGCCCGGTCGCGGCCTGACACCCACCGGCATGCATTTCTTGTCCGGTCTGCCCAGGATGGACGGTAGCTCGGACACGGAGACCATGGCGTCGGCGACGAAAGCGCTTGCCGAAGAGGTCGCGACGTTCTGGCCGGGCCAGTCGGCCCCACCGGTGCGGATGCTCCCACTCCTGTTGCCCGTCACCGATCTCCCGAGCCCAGAGGGTGACCTCCGAATTTCGATAGGCCTGGACGAGCAGAGGCTGGAACCGATCTGGCACGACTTCGAGCAGAACTCGCACCTGCTGGCGTTCGGTGATAGCGAGACCGGCAAGACCAACGCGCTGCGCTTGGTGTTGCAGCAGGTCATGTCGCATTACGGGCCGGACCAGGCGAAGATCCTTCTAGGCGACCCCAACCGGCAGCTCGACACGTTCGTGCCGGAGTCCTATCGGGTCGGTTACTCGATCACCGGTGACGGCTTGAAGGACCTGGTGGGCAAGGCTGCGGTCTCGATGTCTCGCCGGGTTCCCGGCGAGGACGTCAGCTCCGACCGGCTGCGCAGGCGCGACTGGTGGGAAGGGCCGCAGTTCTTTCTCGTGATCGATGACTACGAGCTGTTCGGCATGGGCATGGGTTCCCCGATCGAGGCGTTGCTGCCGATGCTCGCCCAGGGTGTCTACATCGGACTGCACGTCATCATCGCGCGCAGTACTTCGGGCGCGATGCGGGCGCTCAGCGACCCGGTGATTCGCCGGATGTGGGAGCTCGGCACGCCGGGCATCGTCTTCTCCTATCCCAAGGAGGAGGGCAAGTTCCTCGGGGAGGCTATGCCGCGCAAGTTGGCGCCAGGCAGGGCACAGCTGGTGAACCGAAAGGGAGTCCGGCTCGTGCAAACCGGGTACGTGCCCGTTCCCGTCCCGTCCGCGACAGGCGGTGGGGGATGGCAGTGATCGAGACCGCGACGAACGACCGCGACAAGGGCAAGAGGCGGAGGCTGTCATGACGAATGTGCAAGCCGAACTCTGCCGCATCACCGTGTACGGCCCAGCCGGCCGGGCCGATCTGGCAGTGCCCGTCTCGATTCCGGTTGCGGGCCTGCTGCCGGTGCTGCTCAAGCACACCACCGATCCGAACGACCACATCGTGGCGGGTGTCGAGGTCAGCGGTGAGCGGTCGTGGGTGCTGCAGCGGCTGGGTGATGCCCCGTTGGATCCTGAGGGGACGCCCGAGACCCTGGAATGGCTGGAGGGCGACACGTTCTACCTCCGCCCGGCGGCGAATCCGTTGCCGGAGCTGGCTTTCGATGACATCTCCGACGGCATGGCGGTCGCGCTGAGCCGGCAGAAGGACCGATGGAAGTCCGAGTTCAGCCGGTGGATGTTCCTCACCCTGGGCGTCGGTGTGACCGCCGTGCTGGCCGTGCTGGCCGTCGGTGCGGGCTCAAGGCTCGGCGCTGCACTCATGTGCGCCGTCATCGGCGTGCTGCTCGCTGGTGTGTCCGTGCCGGTGTCGCGCAAGATCGAGGACCAGCCGCTCGCGCTCGTGTTCGCGGTGCCGGGCCTTGTGCACCTCGCCCTCGCTGGGGCTGTCTCGGTGAACGGGGTCGACGCTGCGTTCGACCTCAACCCCAGCTCGGTCGCGCTGGGCGGCCTGACCTTGGCGGTTTCGTCGGTCGTGCTGCTGTGCGCGTCTACGTTGTGGGCGCCCAAGCTGCCCGTGGTGCCGCTGGGGGTGCTCATCGGCGTGGGTCTCGCCGCGTTCCTGGGCATGCGGGCCCTGCTCGACCTGGAGCTGCCGCCCGCGAGCGTGGCCGGGGTCTGTTCGGTGATCGCGCTGGCGGTGCTGATCGGCGTGCCGAAGCTGGTGATTCGGATGGCGCGGCTGCGCGGGCCACAGCTGCCGCGCACGGCCGAGGAGCTGCAGTCCGACATCGACCCGCTCGACGCCGAGATGATCATCGCGCGTACCAGGAACGCCGACCGCTACCTGACTTCGTTCATGGTCGCCGCGGCGCTGGTGTTCACGTTCAGTTACCCGGCGCTGTTCAAGGCGGACGGCTGGGCACCGACGGCGCTGGGGATCCTGGTCACGATCTCCGCGCTGGTCCGCTCCAGCGGCTTCCTCAACGCCTGGCAGCGGATCGCCCTCGTCGCAGCCGGTGCGATGGGCTGCGTTCAGCTGCTGCTCGCGTTCGGCGACCTGCTGACGTTGGTGCAGCGCGTAGTAGTGATGTCGGCGGTGCTGGTCACGCTGATCGCGCTCGTGCTGGCCGTGCTGCGCCCGCAGACGCGTCGCCTCGTGCCGATCTGGTTGCAGCGAGCGCAGTGGATCGAGTCTCTTGTCGCTGCGGCCACCATTCCGGTGCTACTGCAGATCCTGGGCGTCTACGCCTGGGTGCGCGGATTGGGCGGGTGAGCTCGTGCAGACGCAGAAGGACCAGGTCCACGCCTACCAGTTCCTCATGCAGCGGATGACGACGGCGCTGACGGTCGGCGACCCGAGCATGATGGAACCACCGACCAGGCGCGGACGCTCGGGTCTGCTGACAGGCGCGATCATCGCGTTGCTGATCGTGATCGGCTTCGGCGTCTACGGGCTGATCGTGCCCGGCGGCAACACGGTGTGGCGGCAGAAGGGTGCCATCCTCGTCGAGAAGGAGTCCGGCACCCGGTACGTCTACGTCAACAACGTGCTGATGGCGACGCCGAACCTCGCGTCCGCCATGCTGATACAGGGACCGGGTAACAGGGTCACCACCATCTCGCGCGAGTCGCTGGAAGGTCTGCCCCGCGGTCCGCAGATGGGGATTTTCGGCGCCCCGGACACGGTGCCGAGGCCGCAGGAACTGGTGCCACCGTCGTGGCTGCTGTGTCCGACCGTACCGGTCGGGGGCGGCAAGCCCGGTGTGCTCGCGGACTTCGATCCCGGCCAGAAGTCCGAACGGATGGCGGATGAGCGGTACGCGGTGGTCCAGTCCGCCGATGGCAAACTCTATGTGATCTGGAAGGACACCAAGTACCGAGTCCCGGACGTCAACTCGCTGGTGGTCTTCGGCCTGGCGGCGACACGTGCTCCGCGCGTGCCCGATGTGTGGCTCAACATCATCAAGGACGGCCCGGAGCTGAAGGCGGCGATCATCCCGGGCGCGGGGCGTGCCGGCCAGACCGTCGCGGGCAGTCCCCGAAGGATCGGTGACTTGTTCACGCACGATCCCGGCAACGGCACCGAACAGCGATACGTCTTGGCGGACAAGGGACTCACACCCCTGTCGACGACCGAGTACGCGCTGTTGAAGGCTCAGACGGCCCAGGCTCCGGTGGCTATCGACGCTCAGCAGATCCTCACCGCGCCGTTGTCCTCGGACCAGTCGATGCTCACCCGCCTGCCGGACGTCGTGGGCAAGAAGCCGCTCGACGAGGAGATCGGTGACCCGTGTCTGAAGCAGGAAGGCAGGGGCGCCGACGTCATCAGCTACATGGTGACCGTAAAGGGCGCGCACAAGTGGATTGCTGGCGTCTGGATGCCATCCAACCGAGGGATTCTGGTGGCGGAGCTGCCGATCCCGAACGGGCAGAAGGAGCCTAACCGCTACTTGATCACCGAACGCGGGAAGCGCTACCTGATTCCCGACAACAACTCGATCCAGGCACTCGGCCTGGGCGGTGTGCAAACGGTTCCGATGCGAACCGAAGTGCTGTCCACTATCCCGGCGGGCCCCGTGCTCACACGCAACGCCGTGGTCGTTGAAAAAGGAGGATGACGGCTATGGCGATTTTGGCCCGCGACCAGGAGACCGGAGGCGGTGAGTTCGGGCTGACCAAGCACACCATCGGCAACGCGCTCGTGGTCCACCCGGTGGGCAACATGACCAGGGCGGCGCAGAACCTCGCGCTCAACGTCGCCGCGGACATCGAGAACGACCTCGTCGTGGTTGATCTGCCGGCGAGCTCACCGATCTCGCTGTGGGAGTCCCTCGCGCGGGTGCTGCCCAAGCGCAGGCGCGGTGTGCGCCTCGTGATCGGCGGCCGCTCGCGGGAGACCACGGCACTCGCAGGTCATTGGCTGGCAGAACGACTCAAGCGCCCCGTGCTCGTCCCGGACGGGCAGGTGTTGTGCGGCGCGGGCGGGTCGTTGTTCGTCCACTCGGGACCGAGCAGCGGCTGGGTCCGCTGCAGTCCCGGAAAGCCGCCGAAGCTGGAGGCGAAGCGCTTTCCCAGGCCGCACTGGGACGCGGCGCTCATGTCGGAGAACTTCCCGACCAGTGCGCGCGGCATCGCCGAACCGCTGCCCGGCGGCCTCTGGATCCGTCCGATCGGCGACGACCCGAGCCTACGTGCCAACCGGCTGCGCCTGATCGAGATCATGCCGTGCCAGCCCGACCTCATCGGCGTTGTGCTCGGTAGTCCCGGTGGCGTGCCGCTCAGCCAGGACGACGTCGCCCTTATGTGGCGTGAGCTGCCGGAGCACCTGCACGATCGCGTGCGCTTCGTTCAATACGGACCTATGTCCGTGCCGCGCGGCGTACTGGGCCAGACGATCGCAGACAAGCTCGAACGCGAGGTCATCTTCTTCTCCGGCATGCCGATTGGTCCCGCTGTCGCGCCGGAGATCTTCACCGTGCGCCAGGACGGCACCCTCGGCTGGCACGCGTACGCGCGTGAGATGAAGTACCAGCCACGGGGCTCGGAGAACGAGGAACCCAAGGTCCCCACCGTGGTGACACACCGCTCGCCGATGCCCGGCGCCCGCGAGCTCTCGCCGGGCGTCTACTGGTACTCGGTCGACGCGGTCGTGGAGGTCGTCCAGTCCGGACTGCTCGTCCGCCCTCCCGCCGCGACCACGAACGTCGAGGCGATCCGGTCGATCCCGGCCGACCCGTCGACCCACAACCTGATGTACGAGGCGGAGACCGAGGCCGACCTCGACCGCATGAAGTACCTCGCGACCGATCTCTCGCAGTGGCTAGGCGACTCGGTGCGTCCAATGTCCCGCGTGCTGCACGCCCGATCCTTGTTGCACATGCAGGCCTGGACCTCCTCACACGTGGCAGCCGGCTTCGCGGACACCGCGACCTCCGCTGGAATCTTCGACGGGCACGAAGACGATGCGTCGATCGTAGTGATGCCCGCCCCTTTAGAGATGACGACGGTGATTCGCGCGCCGTCGGTGCCCAGCGTTGAACGGGCTGAGGCCATCGGGACTGAGCCTGTCGATCTGGAGGGGGCTCCGGCTGCCGGCCATGCGGACACCGTCTCGCCGGGCATCGTGTCCGCGCGACTGGACGCTGCGTCGCCGGACGAGGTATCCGCTCGGCGGGATCTCGTGGTACCGCCTACTGCTCCGCCCGGCCCGAACCTGTCGCCGTCGCACCCGATCGCGCTACCCGCATCGGTGGCGCCGCCGATGATCGAGTCGGCTCCGGTCGTGTTCGACGCGCCTGTGCAGCATGACGGCATGGCGCCCCAGCCCGGGCCCGCGCAATCCGAAGCGGAGCCCTCGGCCGTGTCTGGCCCGGTGCCCGCGCCACAGCTTGGCGCGGAGGCTGTGCTCGACGCGCAACCCGCCGTCCAGTCCAAGCCGGCCGCCGTTGCCATCGCGCGGCTGCAGCCCACTCCCAACCCGGAGGCGACCGGCCTCCTGCCCAAGCGGGGCATCGAGGACGAGCGCGCCTGGCTGCGCCGTACGCTGGCCGCCGAGTACGGCGTGCTGTCGAACTCGGTCGCTCGCATTCTCTCTGAGCATCCCGGCTTCCAGGGCGCGCTCTCGCGTTCGTCCGCGGAGGTGCTCACCGACGCGGTCGCCGTGCAGCTCTACCTGACCGGCCGAGGCAAGGCCGTCGACGACGCGCTGCGGACCGCTGTGGTCGGGCCACACGTTCCGTTCGCACGTTGTGTCGTGTCCGGCTTGAGCAGGCTGCCCTCGCATCGCGGTCCGGCGGTGTTCGGTGCGTCGCCCACGCCTGGCGAGTGGGACCTCTACCGCGACCACAAGCTGGTGACGGAGTGGGGGTTCCTGCACGCGCTCACTGGACCCCGTGCCGACGAGGACAGCGAGGTCGATGTGCTCGTGTGGTCGATGACCGCGCGGCGCACCAAGCTCCTCGAGGGCCAGAACGGCGTGCGGGAACGCGTGTTATTCGTGCCAGGCACCAGTTTCAAGGTGCTGGAGATGATCGAACCGCAGGCCGAGGGCACCCGTGGCCGGATCCTGCTGCGCGAGCTGACCGCGGTCGAGATCGGTACTGACGGTCGAGTTGACCCGAACCGCATCTCGCTTGACGAGCTCGCGCTGAACTCGTTGCGCAGGCAGGCGGAACAGTGGACTGACGGTGCGCTGCCGGTCCAGGTGGACCCTGCCGCGGCCGACCGTTTCGGCGCATTGCCCGGCTTGGCGTGAGGATTGGTGAACCGATGAACCGACAGTTGCTCACCGTCGCGGGCGACAGACCGGGCGCGTTCCCCTCCATCGGCGCCGCGCTCGGGAGCGCGCTCCCCGGCGCCATGATCTCGATCGCGCCCGGCCGGTACGAAGAGAACCTGATCGTCAGCAAGCTCGTGACGCTCAGCGCAGAGAACAGCTCCGGTGCCGTGGAGATCGTCGCGAAGCAGGGCAGCGTGCTCGTCGCAAGCGCGGAAGCCGTGCAGCTCAACGGACTGATCCTGCGGTGTGAGGACCCCCAGCTGGCTGGTATCGACGTGGTGCGCGGTGAGGTGGCGTTCGACAGCTGTGATCTCGGTGGCTCGTCCTGGGCGACGATGTACGCGCGCGGCACAGGTGCGATCGCGTTGCGCGGATGCAAGGTGACCAGCGCTGCGGGGGCGGGCTTCGTGACGTCGTCCCCGTCGGTCAGCACGATCGAGGACACGCAGATCGTCGACGTCGGCTCGTCCGCGGTGGTCGCGACCGAGCGCGGGTCCGTTGTGCTGCGCCGCTGCGTGATCACCCGGCCGCAGGGCAACGGGTTTTGCGTCAACGGCGCGGGCACGATCCAGGCCGAGCAGTGCGAGATCACCGGTGCGGCCAAGCCTGCCGTTGTGGCCGAGCAGCAGGGCAGTCTGAAGTTGTCGTGGCTCACTGTGACCGGTAGTCAAAACGTCGACATGTACCTCATGAGCAAGGGTCGCGTGTCCATTTCGGACTCGAAGTTCGACGGCGCGGCCGTGCAGTCCGCGCACATCGCGGGCGCGTCCGAACCGGTGTTCACCGGGTGCGCGTTCACCGGGGTCGGCCGTACCGCGATCCAGGTCAGCGGCGCGTCCGCGCCCAAGTTCGCCGACTGCCAGATCGGTGAGTCCCCGGTTGGCATTGCCGTCGACGAGGGCAGCTCGCCGCGGTTTGACCAGGTGAAGCTGAACGCCACTACGCAGATCGCCGTGCACGTGGGCAGCGAGTCGAATGCGGCGTTCTCCGGGCTGCGCATGGGTTCCAGTGCCGGGAGTGGGTTGGTGGTCGTAGGCAAGAGCACGATCCGGTTGTCGGACGTCGAGCTCGACGTGGCGGCCGAGACGGCTCTGGACGCCTCCGGCGGATCCACAGTGGACGCTTCAGATCTACGGATCAAGTCGACCGCGGAGACTGCGATCCAGTTCGACGGCGGTGTGCGCGCCTCACTGACGTCGTTGCTGGTGCGCGGTGGAGGGTTGCGGGCATCGGACACGCAGTTCTCCATGCAAGACAGCGAATTCGTCGGTGCTCGCGGGCACGGCGTCGACCTGCGGTCGGGTTCCGCGTCGACGCTGACGCGGTGCCGCGTGCTGTCGTCCCGGGGCACGGGTGTGAGCTTCTCGTCCGGGGCGGGTGGCACGCTGACCGAGTGTGAGGTCGTCGGGAGTGAGGAGGACGGCATCAGCCTGGACACCGCGGAGCCGGTGCTGCTGAGCCGTTGTGTGGTGAGGGGAAGCCGCGGGGTCGACGTGCGTCGGTTCGGTGAGGACCGCGTGACGATCGAGGAACCGGTCGGGGCGAAGGCAGCCGAGCTGCGACCGCCGTCGGTCGCAGCCACCGTGGCCGCGCGGGCCGACCGCGAGGCCGTCGCACCAGCACCCGCGCAGGGCACAGTCGCGGACATGTCGCTGTCGGGCCCACTGGCTGAGCTCGAGACCCTGGTCGGGTTGAGCGGGGTCAAACGCGAGGTCACCGGGCTGATCAACCTCATCAAGATGGCCCAGGTGCGCAAGGAGATGGGGCTCCCGATGCCCCCGATGTCGCGCCACCTGGTCTTCGCGGGACCGCCCGGTACCGGTAAGACCACCGTTGCCCGGCTCTACGGCACGGTTCTGGCCGAGCTTGGTGTGCTGGAGAAGGGCCACATGGTCGAGGTCGCGCGCGCGGACCTCGTCGGCCAGTACATCGGTTCGACTGCCATCAAGACCACGGAGGTGGTCACGAAGGCCATCGGCGGCGTCCTCTTCATCGATGAGGCGTACACGCTGTCGGCGCAGTCGGGCGGGTCTGGTCCGGACTTCGGTCAGGAGGCCATCGACGCGCTGATGAAGATCATGGAGGATCAGCGCGAGTCGATCGTGGTGATCGTTGCCGGGTATTCCGAGCTGATGGAGAAGTTCCTGGATTCCAACCCTGGTCTGGCTTCTCGATTCACTCGTACGATCGAGTTTCCGAACTACAGTGTTGATGAGCTGGTCACGATCACGATCAACTTGTGCCGCAAGCACTACTACGAGCTGACCGAGGACGGTCTGCAGGCGCTCACCGAGTACTTCGAGCGGGTGCCGAAGAACGCGGTGTTCGGTAACGGCCGTGTGGCGCGCAAGCTGTTCGAGGCGATGGTCAACAATCAGGCATCGCGGTTGGCGACGGCGCCGCCGTCGAAGGATTCGGAAATGAATCGTCTCAGAGCGGCCGACCTCCAATCCGAGCTCGACGTGCTGCAGACGACTGTTGAGAACGCTCTCGCCAGCGGTGAGGAGACGCTGGATCCCGTGGCGGCCGTGCAGAACAGCGTCAGTTGGAAGCGTTTCCTTTCGATGATCGGGCAGGGGGACATCCGGGAGGCTGCCGGCGCGAGCCTGGTGCGCCTGGTCACCCTGAAAAAGGCCAACCAGGCGCTGGGCAACGCGGCCAACGTCGTGATCGGCGGAAAGCGTGGCAGCGGCCGTAGTGAGGTCGCCCGTCTGTATGCGCAGGCGTTGTCGGAACTCCGTCTGGTGAGGGTCGGGCATGTGGTCCGCAGGTCCGTCGCGTCCGATCTGCTGGCGCACTGGCCGGGGCAGGCGGAAAGCTTGGTGCTGACGGCTTTCGAGGATGCTGCCGGTGGTGTGCTCGTGGTCGATCTCGACGGTGAGCTGGACTCCGATTTCACGCTGGAGGTGGTTGAGACGATGGCGAGTCAGATGATCCGGGGGCCTGCGGACCCGGTCGTGATCGTGCTCGGTGAGCACGGCCGGCTGGTGCCGTTGTTCCAGCAGGTGCGGACGTTGGCCGGCTGTTTCCTGGAGGGCTGGGACCTTGCGCCGTACTCAGTGGACGAACTGGCAACGCTTGCTGTGCGCGAGCTCGTTCGCCGTGGCCACCAGGTGCCCGACGAGGTGCGTGCGGCTGTTGCGCAACGCTTGGAGGGTGCCACGGATCGCGACACCGTCTATCCGGCGCATCAGCTCGCGCGCAGGCTGGCTCGCACGGCAGCGTCCCGTACGCTCGCTGTGGCGGATCTGCCGCCAGCCGCGGTGAACGCCGCGCAAAGCGGGCTCGGGCTGGCCTCCGTACGCTGATCTGTTGAGTCGCAACGGTTTGTGACGCGATCTCTGTGTTCAAACGGGCATGAGGGTCTGACCCAAACGGGCCAGGGTGACTGCAACCACTTGCTGTACATCTAGACCACCTTCTTTACTTGCTGTGACCCCTAGGGGTATCTGGTCGTTCAGTGAGGAGCCCTCGTGTCATCGTCGTTGCAAGACCAGCTCGAGCAGGCCCTCGCCGAATATCGGCAGAAGCGTGCGGACCTGCAAACGATGCAGGAGAAGATGGCGGAGATGTCGTCGACCGCCACCGCGCCGCGCAAAGTCGTGTCGGCGACCGTGGACACACACGGTCAGATCACAGGGATCGCTTTCCCCACCAACGCGTACAAGAACATGGCGCCGGCGGAGCTCGCGAAGGTTGTGCGCGACACCGTTCGCAAGGCGCAGACGATGGCGCGTGAGCAGTTGGTCGAGCTGATGGAGCCGATGATGCCGGCAGGCATGTCGATGCGAGGCAAGGAGCCGGGCAAGCTCGACATCGACCGTCTCTTCCCGGAGAACCCGGAGGACGGGGTCTTCTTCCGTGGGCTGAACGAGGGTTAGGAGACACGGATGCCGTCTGAGCCAGTCAACTGGGCAAGCGTTGAAGGTCTCCGTAGGGCCGCAGACAGGATCGCTCAGGAGAACCACAGGTTCGCGAACGTAATCTCCGCCCTCTATGCCAAAGCCAACTCCCTCGTCAACCCGGAGACCTTTGGTAGCGACAAGTTCTTCGCCCAGTGGCGCAAGAACGTCGGCGATTGGGACATGGGCGTCCGCGATGTCAATAAAAGCATCGAGGTCACCGCGCGCGGCGTCGACAGAATGGCCGATGCCGTGCACCTCACGGACGAGGACACCACGAATATGGCCGAAGGGTTCGGAAAAGCCGGTAAGGACGCGGCCGGGAGGTTCGGTCCCGGAGGAGGGGTGGCTGGCATCCCGCCACTTCCGGCTCCGCCCGCACCCGGTGGCGGCAACAACGGAGGCGGGGACGTCGGCCGCCGCCCCGGTCGCCATT
>NZ_JBEXPJ010000210.1:0-14623 GCF_040611995.1 Lentzea sp. NPDC006480 | reverse complement strand
CCTCTCCCGCACTGCTGGCGGCGGCCGGGGCGTGCCCCGCGGGCCGCCGGGCACGCACAGGAGAATCCCTGAACTCTGTCTGGACGATGTCGGGGATGGGGCGTTCAGACAGGGCGCCTCGGAACAGGTTGCCCATCTCGCTGCCGAGCGGCAACGCTTGCGCTACGTCATTGCCCGTTCTCCCAATCGAACTGCCCGCCCATCCCTGTCTGTGATGGATCAGTGGTGTGGTTCTCCTTGGCAGGGCTGGGTTTCCTAAGACTTGCTCAACTGGTGGACACGAATTGCCTTGCCCTCCGGCTTGTCAGGGCATCTGGGGAATCAAGTGCAGGTAGGCAGGTTCGCTGGTGCATAGCGTTCCGCCGCCGGTTTGCGTCCCCGGCGACGATCCTCCTCGTGGATCGCGAACACTGCCGGCCCTGAACAACACAGGTGTTGCATCGATCCCTAGAACCACCGTGCAGTGAGGTTGCACTAACGTCACTGCACGATCCCGCGCGCGTCCGTGTTCTTGTCCGCGCGCTGACCCGCGCTCCCGT
The DNA here is from genome assembly GCF_040611995.1 of Lentzea sp. NPDC006480. NCBI lineage: Bacteria > Bacillati > Actinomycetota > Actinomycetes > Pseudonocardiales > Pseudonocardiaceae > Lentzea > Lentzea sp. NPDC006480. Next base: position 14,084 of record NZ_JBEXPJ010000210.1, on the reverse strand, counting down.
TGGAGTCCAGACCGCGTTCATGCGCCAGCATCTCCCTCATCTCCGCGGCCAATGCGGTGTCACGGGTGCGGGCGAGCACGTACAACGCGGTGTCGCTGGTGGGGCGGCCGAGCCGGAAGTTCAACCGGGCCAGTGTGGTCGTGAAGAGTTCGCGGTCCTCGTCTTCCAACGCGTCGCCTGTGAGAAGTTTCGTGAGCAGGTCGGCGAGCAGTTCCGGCGCGGTGGTGAGCAGGCTCGCCGTGGTGTCCTTGAGCCACTCGATCATCACCGGATCGACCGTCGCCGTAGTGGCGACGAGCTGACGGGCGATCTTCTCCGGCTGTTCGCCGCCGCGATACATGGCCCGTGTGGCCTCGCGGTGCAGGGCGTCGCGCACGGCCAGCGGCATCGAGTCGCAGAGTCCTTGTCGGACGACGGGGTGTTGGAAGGCGAGTTCGGTGCCTGTGCTCACGAGCAATCCGCTGGCCATGGCTTCCTCGATCGCCACCACTAGATCGCCTGCGGGCCTGCCGGTCATCAGCGTGGCGTCTCGGACGGAGAACTCCGGTCCGAGCAGTGCCGCCTGCCGCAACATTTCAACCGTGTTGGACGAGAGCGCGCCAAGCCGACGTTTGATCGCGGCGCATAGAGGTTGCGGCATCCGGACAGGCGCCGTGCCGATGAGTTCGGCGGTTGCGTCCTGCACGCCGATCGCGTTTTCGCGGAGCAGTTCCTCGACGAACTCCTTGAGATAGTATGGGTTTCCACCGCAGAGTGTGATCACTTTGCGCAGCTTTGGGCCGGTTCGGGCGGCGCCGGTCAGGTCGTTGATCAGTTCTGCTGCCGTCTCGTCGGGGAGCGGACCGAGGCGGATCATCTCACCGCGGCCGCGAGTCATCGCACGGCGCAGCCGCGTGGACTGCTGGTCGTCCGGCAGTGCGGTGGCCGCGCAGACCAGCAGCAACGGCAGGTGGCTGGCGAGCCGGATGAGCTGGTGCAGCACCAACGCGCTCCCCTCGTCCGCCCAGTGCACGTCGTCGGCTACCAGCACCAGCGGCGTGTCCAGGCTCAGCTGGCTCACGAGATCCACGATCCGGTTGGTCGCGTAGGGCACTGGATCTTCCCCGTCGCCCGTGGCCGCTTGGATGCTGTCGAGCCGGCGCGCGAGCGCCGCGCTGCGCGTGTCCGATGCCGTCGATCCGACGCCGAGACACCGGAGCACCAGCCGGAACGCGAAGCGGCGCCCCAGCACGTCGCCTGCAGCCGACATCACCTTCACGCCGGGCGCCTCGGATAGCGCCTCGCGCAGCAATGCGGTCTTGCCGATGCCTGGTTCTCCGGACAGCCAAACACATCCACCTTGGCCGGCCTCCACGCGTGCCACCGCGTCGCGCAGCCGCTGGAGCTCAGCGTCTCGTCCGGTGAACCGCAAGGCCCTGCGCGTCGCACGGGGGATGCAGGCCGTTCGATCGTCCTCAGTGGAGAGCCGCTCGTACTGGCTCACGAGATTGGGGCCGGGGTCGAGGCCGAGCTGCTCGATCGTGTAGCGACTGGCCTCCTCGTACGCTTCGCGCGCCTCAGCGCGCCGGCCCGTGCGGTGAAGTGCAGTGATGTGGAGGATTCTGATGTCCTCCCTCATGGGGTGCTGGCGCACCAGATTGCCGAGTTCCACCACCACCTCGGCAGCCCGGCCCGCTTCGAGCAGCACCTCGGCACGCTTCTGCCTCGCGGTCAGTCGCAGATCCAGCAACTGACGACGGTACGAGTCGGCAAAGGGGCCGGACACCCCCTGCAGCGGGTCACCTTGCCACAGTGAGAGGGCGAAGTTCAGAGCCTCGATCGCGGCGCTCGGTGCCGCGCCGTGAGCCGCCGTCAGATGCCGCTCGAACTGGTGTACGTCAACGTGATCAGGTTCGATCCGAAGTGCGTATCCGGAGCCCGCAGACGTGAGCACCGTCGGATCGGATCGGCTGGTGCGGCCGGGTTCCAGCGCCCGGCGCAACGACGAGACGTAGGTGTAGATAGCACTGTCCACACTGGGCGGTGCCTGGTCACCCCAGAGTCCATCGACCAGCTCGTCGCGAGACACGACCTGGTCGGCGCGTGCTGCCAGCAGGGAGAGCATTGCGCGCATCCTGGGGCGGCCGAGGTCTACGGGGTCGTTGCCCCGGAACGCGGCCACTGGTCCAAGCAGTGTGATCGACAGTCCAGTCACGCGGTCCCACCTCGAGAAGCTGGTTCCTGTGTTCATTTTCTGGCGTCCGATCGTTTCGAACAAACAGAATCGAAATATTTAATATTTCGATACGGAGACGCTCCCGCGAAGCTCGCCTTGGCTGGTGACGGTATACGTTCGAGCGTGTTCACTCCGTAATCGAGGTCTTTCTGGCCCGAATGACTGGCCGATGGTGTTGAGCGACGTGATCCAGATGTCTCTACTGTCTGATGGTTCCTCGAACGGCGGTGGTCACAGGCGTGCCACCTAGTAGATGTCGACGGCGCGTGCACATGCGCGCGACCCGCGATAGATTCGAGCCAGCGGACAATGGATGCATCTGCCAACGCAGTACGTGTTTATTGCGGTGATATCCGTGGAGGCACGGCAAATGAAGCCTGCGCATAGCCTCTCCTGGGTGTCAGGTCGCGGGAAACCCGCATGAAACGTGAGGGCTAGAGCATGACTCGTGATTCTCTGTGCGTCCAACAACTAGTTAGTCTGATCGTGATAAGTTCGGTGCATGGCAGTCGGTCTGCGCCGGGCGTGAGCAGCAGGACCGCCGCTTCCTCCTGCTCACCAGGGCGGTGCAGCCGAGCCAGCCGGTCGAGCAGAGGGACGCGCTCGCGTTCGTCGCGCCGATCCTCGATCCCTTCGACCCGCAGATGTGATGTTGTGCGATCACTGGCTGCCTGACCTGTCGCAACTCGCAGCCGAGCACGGCGCGAAGAGTCCATCCGCACAGCTGTTCAAGGTGTGCGAGTTGAAGGGCGAGAACGAGGTCGAGCCGGCACGACGTGCGCCGCTACCCTGCGGTGCAGCAGACCCTGGCGAACCGGCGGGCGCCGTGCTCACGGCGGCGGACTACTACCGCTAGGTCGGCTGCACGTGAAACCCGCACACGCGTTCTGAAACGCCGCTGTGCTGCTCGGACGAACAACACGGCAGAACAAGGCTGTTGCGGCGTTTGAAGAAGGCGGCCGATCACCATCAGGAGTTCGACGCGACGCGGGCGCTGCGCCGAGCCAAGTCGCAGTTACGCGCTACGGGCCCGTGGCTGTGTCGGTATGAAGTGGGATCTGGCCCACTTTTGGTGATGGATCTGGCCACGGCATGGGCGAAGATCGGCCTCTGTGATCATGATGAGCGTGTGTTGATCAAGGGTTAGCGGTGCTGTTGCCGCACCTGACTGGAGTGCTGGTCGATCGGGTCGAGGTCGTCGGTGGGGCGGTGTGGATGTGGGCGTCGCCGCGAGCACGGACTGTGCCCTGCCCGAGGTGCGGTAGTCCGGCGACTCGTGTGCATAGCCGATACGAGCGTCACTTGGCCGACTCGCCGGTCGGTGGCCGGAAGTTGGTGCTCAGGCTGCGGGTGCGCCGGTGGTTCTGCGACGGCACCGCCTGTGCGGTCAGGACGTTTGCCGAGCAGGTCGACGGGTTGACGGTGCGACACGGGCGGCGGACACCGTTGTTGCGGACGATGCTGGAACGCATCGCGGTGGCGCTGGCCGGACGTGCCGGGTCACGGCTTGCTGGCTCGTTGTCCGCTCCGGCGAGCAGGGGCGACTCTGCTTCGGCTGGTCATGTCGTTGCCGGATCCCTCGGCCGTGACACCGAAGGTGTTGGGAGTAGACGACTTCGCGTTGCGACGCGGCCAGCACTACGGCACCGTTCTGGTCGACTGCGAGACCGGTGCGCCGCTGGAGTTGCTGCCCGGCCGCGACTCCCAGACGCTGGCGGACTGGTTAGCGGCGCATCCAGGGGTCGAGGTCGTGTGCCGGGACCGCTCCGGGGCATATGCGGAAGGTGTCCGGCTCGGAGCACCGGGTGCCACCCAGGTCGCTGACAGGTTCCATCTCTGGCAGAACATCGCCAAGGCCGTCGAACGGTGCGTCATACGCCACCGCGGCTGCTTGCGTGCCACTGAGCCAGGGGCTCCCGACTCGGACACGGCAAACCTGCAATCTCAACAGGAGGAGCCAGCAGGGAGGTTCGCTCAACGCGCTCGTCTGCACCACGCGAAAGTGCAAGAACTGCTCGATCAAGGACACAGCATCCGTGGCATCGCCCGAGGTCTGGGCTGTGGGCAGAAAACCGTGCAGCGCTACGCCCGCGCGGCCACCTGGCAGGACATAGTGGACGGCAAGTGGAAAGGCCCTCGCCCCAGCAAGCTCGACCCCTTCAAGCCGTATCTGCAGCGGCGATGGGAATCCGGCTGCACCAACGCCTTGCAGCTCCACAGGGAGATCATCGCGCTCGGATACCCCGGAGCTTACGGGCAGGTTCGCGCCTACTTCGAACAACGGCGCTTCACACCGGAACCCATCGCGCCGACACCGCCCACCGTCCGCCAGATCACCGGATGGCTGACCCGACACCCTGACACGCTGTCCGAAGACGACCGACCACGGTTGAAAGCCGTACTGGAGCAGTGCCCGGCACTGTGCGCCGCAGCGGGCCACGTCCGTGCCTTCGGTGACGTGGTCACCAAGCTGAAAGGCCAGCTCCTGCCAGAGTGGATCGCCGCCGTCCGAGCCGACGACTTACCGGGCCTGACGTCTTTCGCCAACGGCTTGCAGTCTGATCTCGACGCCGTCACCGCCGGCCTAACCACGACCTGGAACTCCGGCCCAGTCGAAGGCCGGGGCAACCACATCAAGATGATCAAACGACAGATGTTCGGTCGAGTCAGCCTTGCGCTGCTGCGCAAACGAGTTCTCCTCACCGCAGTCCGCCACTAACACCGGTCCCAGCCCGCACAATCACCAAAAGTGAGCCAGATCCCACTTCACGCGGACAAAAGCCAGGCCCGGCGCTACCACCAGGGTTGACGTCGTGCAGACGGTGTCCCATTGAGCTGTGTTGCCCACAAGTTGAAAAGGTGGTTGCAGGCTTGGTTGCCAACAGCAGTTCGACCCGCGAGATCGCGGCGGATCTGTGATTGTCCGCTGCACCGTGCATGACCACGTCATACGAGTGCTTGCCGAACTCGGCATGAAGTCGCGAGCCGAGTCTCGTGCCGACCGAACCGCGCTGACCGGTCAGTCGTCGTCGCGGCTGTCGACCAGGGTGGTGGTTCCCCACGGGTCTGCGGTGGTTGGACGGCGTCCTCGCCGTTGCGGCCCCAGCGCTGCAACCGCGTTGGCTCGCACCACGTCAGCGTAGAACAGCGCACTATCTTTGACCACGCGCTTCTGGGTCTCGAAGTCGACATGGATGATCCCGAATCGCTGCGAGTACCCCTTGGACCACTCGAAGTTGTCCATTAGCGCCCATGCAAGGTAGCCGCGCACGTCCGCGCCTGCAGTGATCGCGTGGTGCACGGCATTGATGTGCTCGTGGAAGTAAGTAGTGCGCTCTTCGTCGTGCACATGGCCGTCCGGGGTGACCTCGTCGAGGAACGAGGCGCCATTCTCCGCGACCACGAGCGGGAAGGGGCAGCGTTCGCCCAGCCACACCAGCAGATCCGTGAGGGAACCCGGCCTCTGCTCCCAGCCAAACGAGGTGGTCGGTTCGTGGTGAGGGAGTGGCCGCACGTTACGCAGCCCGGGAAGCCAGTGCTCGACCTTCGTGTCCGGGGTCGATGGCGCGATGCGGGTCGGGGCGTAGTAGTTGACCCCGAGCCAGTCGATCGGTGCCGCGATCGTGGCTAGATCATCGTCTAACACATGTTGGGTGAACCGGCCGAGATGTGCCATGTCCGCAACAACATCGGCGGGGTATCCCTTGCCCAGCACCGGGTCTAGGAAGAACCTGTTGTGCAGTCCGTCGAACTTGCGCCCCGCGTCGAGGTAGGCGTCGTCGTCGATGTCCACGAGTACCGGTGAGAAGTTCTGCACCAATGAGAACCGGTGTCCCGGCCTGGTCTGGGCGCGCATCCCGAGTGTCGCCAGCCCATGTGCGAGCAGCAGGTGGTGACCCGCGACGAGCGAGCCCAGCGGATCCGTCACACCGGGTGCGTGCACTCCTACGCCGTAACCGAGAAACGCTGCGCAGAACGGCTCGTTCAACGTCGTCCACTCATCGACACGGTCACCGAGAGCGTTATGGACAGCGAGGGCGTACTCGGCGAAGCGGAACGCGGTGTCGCGGACGAGCCAGCCGCCCTCGTCCTCCAGCGTCTGCGGCAGGTCCCAGTGGTACAAGGTCAGTACGGGCTTGATGCCGTGGGTGAGCAGCTCGTCAGCCAGCCGGTCGTAGAAGTCCAGCCCTCGGCAGTTGAGCGTCCGCCCGTCCGGCATGACCCTCGGCCAGGCGACGGAGAACCGATAGGCGGGCAGGCCTAGCTCTGCGACGAGTGCCACGTCCTTCTCGAAGCGGTGCACATGGTCGCACGCCATGTCGCCGGTATGCCCGCCGAGCACCTTGCCGGGTGTGTGAGAGAAGGTATCCCAAATGGACGGTCCGCGCCCGTCCTCGCGTGCCGCTCCCTCGATCTGGTACGCGGCGGTCGCCGTACCCCACAGGAAGTCCGCAGGGAATACGAGCTCGTCTGTCATACCCCACCCTCACCCGTTGACTGTGGCCTCGTGTGACTTCGTGATGATGCATCTGGTGCACAAGGTAAGGCGATGATCACCGGTAGCTCCGCAATGATGGCATCAGGTGGAACGGGCGAATAGTCCGCGAAGTACCCGCTGGCCAAACGGGACGGGGAAGTCTGCACGCTTGGCATTTCATCCGAGTCGAAGACGATCAATGTCCAGACGAAGTGCCTGATGTTCTTGTTGACGGTGCCGCTGTTGCCGCGTCCGGTGAGACCGATAGCGACCGCGATCGTCAATACGGTTGCGCGTATGACGAAATGAATGCGCATGGTGCACTCACTCTTACCGCTGGAACGCGCCCGCGGTCGTGGTTCTGCGAGTGGACTCCCATCCAGTTGAGGTGGATGATCACTCATGGCTCGAGCGTTCCGTGCCAGTGGGGTGAGTGTGTGATTACGACCTGCGCCCAGGGTGCGGACCTGCCCGTTCAGCACCTTCATTAGGGGCGATCGGGCAAGTTGTGCGATGGGCGAGCACCTGTTCGCGGTAGATGCGAATGTGGATCTATGCAGTGGTGTCCGGACGTGCCGCGCGTACTCGCTTAGTACCTCGGCCGCCTGTTGCTCGCGGAGCTGTGTGGACGCGACACCCTTGCCAGAGCGGGGCCGTGAGGTGTTTCCGGAAAGCGGTGTTCGAGCTGGCTGGTTCCGCGAGGTGTTTGCGCTCGCCCGCGATCACGGCACCTTCCGCGCCACCGACAACCGCTGCTCGGCTGAGGTGATCTACGTGCCGGCCGAGCAGGCGCCGGACCTGGCCGATGTCCTGCGACAGTCCAAGACGGACGGCGCATCTCAAGGTCGTGCTGGACCGCACGCTGTCCGCCACCGACCGGCCGGGCGTGAAGACCAGCAGCCTGAGGAGCGATCGATGCCCCTTGCTCCGGTAAGCACCGCGAGCCGGCGGCAACGTCCACGCCGAATGCTCCCAAGACAGCGATATGACGTGGACACTCGTCGGGCACGGGGACCGTGGAAGCTGCCTGCGAGAGGGTCACGTCGTAGCAGAGTGTCGTAGTCACGATAGGACGCCAGCTCGTTCACAGTGTCCGGTGACAAGGTCGATCCTGGCTTCGGAGCGGCAAGTCGCCCGGACACTACTTCCTCATCGCCCATGTCGGCGACCACGAGTGCCACGGTGGCTTTGGTGAACTACTGAGACGGCACAAGGCAAGCAGCGTCGTGTTCAGAACGTGATGCTGCGGACTTCGGTGTCCACTTCAGACCGTTGCTGAGACCTCGATGTCCTCCGTCCCGCTCGCGGCTCGTGGCAAGAAGCACGAACTACTTCAGAAGGTGTTGGGGAGCGATCATGGCTTGATCGGCGATGGCGCTCACGAACGCGGCAGTAACGGGATCCGGGTGAACTCTCGTGTAGACACAGAGCTCACGGTTGACTGGTGGGTCGGGGCGGACGACGAGCCCGTCGAACCCTGGGGGAATGATGTTGCTGGGCACCAAAGTTATGCCCAGCCCAGCGCGAGCCAGGTTGACGGCAGACGGTCCTTGCTCGGTGCGCAGCGAGATCTTCGGCTGGAAGCCGGCGAGCGTGCATGCACGGTCGAGCATGTTCGACAGGCCGCTGTGCGGTGTGAAATGGACGAAGACACGGTCGGCAAGATCCGCGACTGGTACCTGTGCCACGCCCGCCAGCGGATCATCGCCCGCCGGGCCGACGATGACGAACTCCTCTTTGCCGATCGGCAGTACCGGCCCGTCCCACTCGAGCGGGACCGGTCCCACCGCGAGATCCGCCAACCCGGCGTCCATAGCCGCGATGAGGTCGTTGGTGTGACGGAACTCGAGAAGGTGGACCCACACATCAGGGTGATCACGGCGCAGGGCCGCAAGTGCCGACGGCAGGATGCCTACACTGATTGAGAACAACGTGCCGATGTGCAGTTCGCCCGCGACGACCCCTGACGCGCGTTGAGCGGTGCTGCTCACCCGCGCGGCGTGAGCAAGGCTCGCTCTCGCATGCGGTAGCACCATCCGCCCAGCCGGTGTCAATCGAACCTTGCGGGGCAGCCGTTCGAGCAGTGGTCCGCCGAGGGTCCTCTCCAAGGCGAGGATCTGGTGGGACAGCCCCGGCTGGCTGACGTGCAGGACTTCGGCGGCGCGGGTGAAAGAACCTTCGTCGAGGACGGTGACGAAGTACTCGAGCTGGCGCAAAGTGACAGTCATGCACCGAACTTATCAGGATCAGACCAACTAGTTGTTGGACACGCGGAGAATCGCAAGGCATGCTCTAACCCGTCACCTTCCGTGCGGGGTTCCCGTGACCTGAGCAACCATTAGATTCTATGTGGAGGCCTATTTTGCTTGGCCTGTGCTGATATCGGGGATGTCGTGTCTGCAGATGTATCCATTGTCCGCCGGAGCTCGAAGAAATTGTGGATCGTTCGAATGTCCACTCGCCGCCGATATTCGAGAGCGGTTTCGGTTGGCGGCAGGGTGCTGAGGTGACGTCTACAAGTTTCAGATAAGTCGGCGGTGTGCGAAATTGGGTGAGCGTCAGTATTGCTCGTACGATGTTGCCGATTCTGCCCGGGCCGGCAGCGATCGCCGGCGTCCTGTAAGGAGCGCGGGGCCTGTGCTCCCGAAGGCAGCGCTGGCGTGCAGCAGGGCGTCGTGGACGTGGGTGTTCTCGTCAAGCGTCCTGCGGTCGGCGGGCTGCTTGACCAGGATGAACACGTTGGCGGCGAGGATATCGCCGTGACCGCGCGGTCAGGTCGTGTGTTGAGCCGGATTCGAGGTCGAAGACCCGCGTCGCGGGTCTCGCGGAACCAGTGCAGCCTGCGTGCTGATTGCTGGAAACGCCTCAACGTCTTGATCTGGCGGGGTGGTGCGTCCGGGCCGCTTCGCGCAGTTCCGACTAATTCCTCGACATACTCACTGAATTGGAGCTGAAATGAAAATTTACCGGTCTGCGCTGATCGCCAGTGCTGGATTTGCGATGGTTGTACTTGCCGCCTGTGGTACGGACGCCTCGAATAGTGGAAAAAATACCTCCACGGTTGCGACGGAAACAGCTGCTATGCAAGCTTCGAATTCGGCACAGCCAGCGAAGCTGAATCCTTATGCATATTTGCCGCAAGTTTCGACGTTCAGCCTTCAGAGTGAGACACTGAAGGATGGAAACCCTCTCCCGAAGGCCCAGATGTCAGGGATCTTCAAGGTTCCCGGTGGCACGGACACATCGCCACAGCTGTCGTGGTCGGGCTTCCCCAAGGAGACGAAGAGCTTCGTGGTGTCGATGTACGACCCGCAGGCGCCGACCGGCAGTGGCTTCTGGCACTGGGTGGTCGCGGACCTCCCGGCTTCGACCACGTCACTACCTGCCAACGCAGGTATACCGACTGGCGGTGGTTTGCCCGTCGGGGCGTTGCAACTCAAGGACGACGCAGGCGTTCCGCGCTATGTCGGCGGAGCCATTCCCGCAGGCTCGGGAACACACAACTTCTACTTTACGGTAACAGCGCTCGACGTGCCCAAGAGCGGTGTGGATGCGACTGCCACGCCGGCGTTGCTGGGCTTCACCATCGGTAGCCACACCATCGCTCGCGCCACGCTGGTTTGCCCGACAGTCGGCTAGGCATAACGGAGGTCCGTACCGTGCACAACATCGAGTACATTACGACATCCGTGGGCGAGGCCTGCGTCACTTGGCATCCAAGCCATAGCGAAGTGCGGGCCATCCTCACTCTAGGGCATGGCACGGCCACAGGCGTGGAGGCCGCCGATCTGCAAGCCTTGGCAAAAGCGTTGCCTGCCAGGGGGATCACGGTCGCACTCGTTGAACAACCGTACCGCGTCATGGGTGATCCACGTTTGTCGGGACCGAGGATTCTGGATACAGTGTGGCGAGATTTGTGGCCACAGCTTGAATCCGCGCAGCTACCGCTAGTCGCTGGTGGCCGTAGCGCGGGTTCGCAGGTGGCGTGTCGGACCGCACGTGATCTCGGCGCCCTAGCGGTGCTGGCGTTGTCCTATCCGCTCAACGGCCCAGGGCACGCCGCGGAGCTGCTCGGCACTGGGGTGCCGACGCTTGTTGTGCAGGGCGGAAATGATCCCTTCGGTCGCCCGGCACAGTTTCCTGCTCTGCCCAGCACCATGGAGCTGGTCGAGATCCCTCACGCTGACCACATGTTCAATGTACCGAACGATCGTGAATCAGCCCTCGAATTGCTGACTACCGCCGTCGGAAACTGGCTGGACCTGCGACTGAGTTCAGTCGCGGCATAGGTTTGTTGGTTGTCCTGTTTGGACGGTCAGGGTCGATGAGGTGTGGTTGTGGCCAGGCTACCTGGCGTGAGGTAAGGGGATCGCAGATGGTGTCGTTAAGTGGTGGGCTGAGGTAGTTGAGGCTGGAGCGCTTGCGGCGGGTGTTGTAGCGGCCCTATGTATTCGATGACTGCCTTGTGTGCCTTGCGGCCGGTGGAGAGCCGCACGGTGGTGAGGTGGCTGGAGGTGTACTCGCGGCTGCGGTCGGAGTGGAGAATCGGAATCCGCAGCCGGGATCGAGTTCGTACAGGTGCTGGCGCAGGCGGTTGATCAGCTCGGCGCGCACGATGACAAGGGTGGCGGCCGATGCCTGCGTACGGCCCTCCGTCGGCCGCAAAGGCCAGTGCTGGAACAATCACACAGTCACGTGAATGAAGGGACGCCTCAGCGACATGGTCTCGTGTCCCAGGGACGATCACCAATAGGGTCATCGATAGATATCACCAAATCGACTTGTCATAGCTCATCCGGTAGATCTTCGATCGGCTTCCCTGGCGGGAGTGCTGCGGCGAGGTCGTCGAGCTGGCCGGTAGCGGGAAAGTGGTGCAGCTTGCTAAGCATGATGTTGAACAGATTGCGCAGTGCGGCCGCGTGCCCGTCACCCGCGGCACGACGGGATCGCGCCGGATCGCTGCCAATGCCCACACGGACCCGTAGCGGCGATCCGATCGTTCTTGTCTCGGCTCCGGCGAAGGCTTTCAGTCCTCGGGCATCTGCAGTGCGAGTGTGGTCCGTGCCGATCTCGGCCAGTAAACGGCGCCGGGCGCGATGCCCATACCAGGAAAACTGGAGATCACCTCAGCGTCGCTGTGAGCGGGCAACGCGAGATCGATCTGTTCCTCTAACCAGGCCAGGGTCTGGCAGACCGCGTCGAATTGTCTGACCAGGCCATGTAGTTACGTGCCATGGCCCACTCAACAGGATCGGCTGGCGGATCTGGTCGCCACAGAGCGACTCGCGCAGCAGGAGGGCCCCGGCTCCGCGTTGGCGTCCGGCGTGCTTGATCGTGCCGGGTCGACGACGCATGGGCTGCCTGTCGTGCGCACACGGCAGGATTGTCCCGCAGGCAGCGGACTCCAGGCGGTGCCTGCCACCGCGCTCGAATGCCGCGATCGCCGCGGGAAGAACATCTTGAGCAGCGAACGGATCCGGTTCGTCAACTTGATCTCGCCCCAGATCGCGTCCTACTGTGTACGTGTCATGACCTGCAGCGCCTGGACCGCGACGCTGCCTGCTGGCAACAGCAGGTGCGCAGACTGTTTGGTCAGAACGATGGGCATCGAAGGCATCCGACTTCCGTTGTGAGCACCGATCACTGTCCCGATGCCGCGAAGGTTTCATTGAGGTGATCTCACCAACGGCGATTCCGGTGTTGAAAGCCTGATGGTGTTCGCGGGAACGCTCCGCCGTGTGCTTGCGACCGGCTGTGGGACCTGAGGGAAGAAGGACGGGGAACTTCTGATAGGGCTGGATTTGCTGAAGATCAAGTCCGGACCATGAAAGCTCCCCGTGATCACCTATCGTGCCGCACTCGATGTGCCCGCGAACTGGCCCAGTACCTGGGGCGCCTGCTCTGCGCCGACCGCCGTGAGCGCGGCACCCGCACGGGTACCAGGGCGCTGACCTGCTACTGGCACGCGGTGTTGCCCTGTGCTGGTTCCGGGAGAACCGCGATGTCGCCGCGCTGGCGCGCGATCACGGCGTTTCCCGCGTCACCGGCTACCGCTACCTCGACGAGGTCATCGACGAGGTCATCACCGTGCTCGCCGATCAAGCCCCGGACCTGCACGGAGCATTAGAGCGAGTCCAGCAGGAGGCTCTGGCTCACGTCATTCTCGACGGCAAGATCTTCTCCGCCGACCGTCTCGCCGAGAAGACCACCAGCGTGAAAGGCGAGCAGATCGACCGGTGGTACTCCGGCAAAGCGCACGAGCCCGGCGGCAACATCCAAGCGCTGCCGGCGCCGGATGGTTTCCCGTTGTGGGTCAGCGATGTCGAGCCCGGCCCGGCGCACGACCTGACGGCGGCCCGCGAACACGTCCTCGGTGCCCTGTACTGGGCCTACTCCCAGCTCGACCTGCCCACGCTGGCCGACAACGGCTACGACGGGGCGGGCATCGGGGTGTTCACGCCGGTCAAGCAGCCCGCCGACGGCCAGACCCTCGATGTGGACACCCGCACCAACACCCTGCTCCGCAGCCTGCACAGACTCGGCGAACGCGGCTTCGCCCTGCTCACGGCACGCTCACGCGCCCCGCGGCACTTCACCACCAGCCCCGCAAGATCGGCCACATCGTCAAAGCCACACACGCTCTCACCCATTTCGAACACGGCCGACTCACCTGAAACTCGTTGAGATCACGTCATTGCTGATTGCCCGCACCGGAAAAGCCCCGATGCGGGCAATCAGCATTCCTTTTCATCTCCCATCATCGTGCGCACGTGAAGCAGTGCGGCGACCATGGAAGCCTGATGGCCGCCCCATTAATCATAGTTGAACATCTCAAATTGTGGGCATTACGGCCCAGTGGCTGCCAGTTGCAGTCGTGCCGTAAGTTTTGACACTACCACCCTTACTGGGCCGAAAATATCCCGACCCGATCAAGAAGGTGTTCGACGAAGTGTTGTAGACGCCGCGAACATTGATGGGTTCAGGGGTGCTCCACGTGCCGAGGTTGACGAAGGTCCGGCAGGTTCCCGACTGGACGATCGGGGTGCCCCAACCTCCGCGCCAAGGGAACGTGACGTACGACGCGTAGTTGCCGTAGGAGCAGACCTGCAGTTGGCCCGGTCCCGCTGCCGCAGAGGCAGGCGCAGCCGTGGCCAGAAAGGCCGCCGTAGCCACCGTGGCGATGGCGGCGGAGGACGCTGCAACCCGCTTAGCACTCTTCATTGAAACCTTCAAGGAATCTTCTCCTCTCGTAAGTCACCAACGGGTCACGCATCACATTGGATACGCTTTCGTCAATGGTTTCTAAACTAGCGTATCCGGTCCGCATGAAACCCGAGATAAGAGCAAGCATCTTGTATCCCGGACGGTATCTGCACCACCCCGATCGGCGCC
>NZ_JBEXPJ010000209.1:0-14646 GCF_040611995.1 Lentzea sp. NPDC006480 | reverse complement strand
CATCGGACAGGTCGCCGAACGCACCGGACTGAGCGTGCATGCCTGGACGTGAGCGACAAGGTGATGCTCGCCGGGTTCGAGGCGGGGTGGGTCGAGTCGCACATGAACAACCTCGACTGCGGCGACGCGGACTCCCTCGGCGTGTTCCAGCAGCGGCCGTCGATGGGCTGGGGCACACCAGCGGAGATCATGGACGTGTCGTACGCGGCTCGCCGGTTCTTCTCGTACGCGCTGAAGGTGGACCGGCCGGAGCTGACGCCGGGTCTGCTGGCTGACGCGGTGCAGCGGTCGTGCTGTCCGGAGCGCTACGACCTGGCCGAGTCGCGCGCCTCCTCGATGTTGCGGCAGGCCTGGCAGGGCGGGCCCGAGGTGGTCGACGGCGGTACTCATGTGGTGGAGGACGGCGATGTGTGGGTTGGCCGGACGCGCCTGAGCACTGCCGGCTCCTTTGTCGGACGTCCGTCGGTGGCGGGGCGGTTCGTGTTCGCCCGGACTGTGCGCGGCGAGGTCATGGCGCTGTCTGATGGTGCTTGGCGTCAGGTGGCCGCGGGTGTGGCGGGCGATCCGGAGGCCGTTCTTCGTCCTGATGGGACGGTCGCCCTGTACGCCGTGCTGGCCGATGGCAGCGTCGCGAAATTGTCAGACCCTGCTGCGATGATTGGGATGGGGGGTAGCTCCCCCCAGGGGGCCCGCGAATCGGGATCGATTCCGGTGAGCCCGCCGGGGTTCGCCGTCGGCAAGCCCTCCGCGGTCGTGCGCCCGGACGGGTCGATCGCCGTGTACGTCCGGTCCGGTGCCGCGCTCGTGGTGAACGAGGCGGGTGCGTGGCGTGAGGTCGCGACCGGTCTGGACAGCTCACCGGAAGCGGTGCTCCGTCCTGATGGGACGGTCGGCCTTTACACGCTGGTCGACGGCCGCCCGCACCGGCTGGCAACAGCATGGGAACCGTTGAGTGAGAGCCGTTTCATCGACACCGTGTCCGCCCAGCCGGACGGCACGGTGTACGCCCGCAAGGCCGACGGCACAGTGGTCAAAGTCGGTTGAACGGCTCCGCGTACCGGAAAGCCCCACCGGGAACCTCACCGAACAACCGGGCCTGGAAGTGCGGCGCCCACGTGTCGACCGGCGGCGTGATCCCGAACTCCGCAGCCAGCCGGAACCCGAACCGCGAGTAGTACCCGGGGTCGCCCAACAGGATGACCGCATGCTCGTCCCGGGCCTCCGCCGCGCCCAGAACCGCATGCATCAACGCCGAACCGATGCCTGCCCGCTGATGATCCGGGTGGACGCTGATCGGCCCGAGTCCCAGCACCGGCAGGTCGCCGATGTACCCGCGCGTGCAGACGACGTGTCCGAGCACGTTGTCCTCCATCAGCGACAACGCCGGGATCCAGCCCTCGTCCTCCCGCAACCAGTCGATCAGCGGCGCTTCCGGCCCGTTGTTGAACGCGAGGTTGGTGACCGTGCGGATGGCGTCGATGTCGGCGGGCGTTTCCCGGCGGATCAGCATGAGACCGGACTGTGGCCAACGGAGTCGACGCGCGCCACTCTATTTTCAAAGCCATAATCCGCCGCGTGGTTGTCAGACAGACCGTGATGGTGTGCGTACTCGCCGTGCTGGCTTACGGCGTCCTGTGGTGGTTGATGACAGACGCGGACGAGCCGGCACCCAAGACAGCGGAGGCCCTCTTCCTCACGGACTACTCGAAGGCGGAGAAGGGCAGCTGCGTCAGGTTCACCGGGCCGGGCGAGAACGACCTGGGCCTCACCGTCATCGACTGCGAGAACCAGAAGGCGGCGCTCAAAGTAGGAACCGTGCTGAGCAACACCAGCGGCGAGTGCCCGCGCGGCGACTACAAGGTGTTGCGCGACACCAGGCACAACGCGGCGCTGTGCCTGCTGCCGAACGCCGCGCGGGGCGACTGCTTCGAGCTGGACACCGAGGATCTCCAGCGATCGGTCGTGTCCAAGTTCGACTGCACAGCGCCGCGGGTGAACGTGCAGGTAGTTGGCGTGGAGAAAGAAAGTTGTCCCGCGGAGGCCGAACTCGGTGTTCCCTATGAGGAGATGACGCTCTGCCTGAGGAGGGTGCGTTGATCGTCTTCGCGGGACCGGCCGAGTTCGACGCGTGGCTGCACGAGAACGGCGCCACCGAGACCGAGCTCTGGATGAAGTACGCCAAGAAGAGCTCGAAGATCAAGACGATCACCTACGACGAAGCGCTGGACGTCGCGCTGTGCCACGGGTGGATCGACGGGCTCGTGCGGTCGATCGACGAGACGTATTACTCGCAGCGGTGGACGCCCCGGAAGGCGCGCAGCAAGTGGTCCAAACGCAACTGCGCCAAGGTCGAGGAGCTGATCGCGCAGGGCAAGATGCTGCCGGCGGGCCTCAAGGAGATCGAGAAGGCCAAAGCCGACGGACGCTGGGAGGCGGCCTACGCGGGCCCGGCGACGATCGAGGTGCCACCGGACCTCGTCGAAGCGCTCGCCGCCAACGAGAAGGCCAAGCAGGCGTTCGAGGCCCTGAACAGCCAGAACCGGTACGCGATCCTGCTGCGCATCCACGACGCGAAACGGGCCGAGACGAGGCGAAGGAGGATCGCCCAGTTCGTTGACATGCTGGCGGACGGACGCAAGCTCTACGCTTGAGCGAATGAAGTGGTTCCGCCGCAAAGCCGAAGACGCCGAGCAAACCCACCTGCCGAACGCCGAGGAAGCCGCCCAGCGCTTCTGGGAGCGGTGGTTCGAGCTGGTGCCGGTGGTGAGTGCGGCGCTCGGCGACGGCGAGCCGCACCGGGTCGAGGACGAGCTCGGCGCGCTGGTGAAGAGCCTGCACCCGGACCTGATCTTCTCGCTCGAACAGGGCCACCTGGCGATGTACGCGCTGGTGGTCACCGGCCAGGAGGATCCGCGGCTGCGGCCCTACACCGACGCGTGGATCCGCAAAGCGCCGCCGACGGACATGGTGTGGGAGTTCCACGACTCGGTGCCGCCGGTGCCCGACCCGACCGAGGTGATCATCAACCTCGGCCAGGTCAAGATGCGGCTCGGCGACTACCGCGTGGTGGCCCAGGTGGACGGTGACGTCGTGGACGTCGCGGTCTACCACCCCGCGCTCGCGAACCTCACCGAACAGCAGCGGCAGACGATGACGTTCCTGCCGCTCGACGTCACCCTGGGCGAGCGGCTCGCGGGAGAGCGGTTGCGGCGGGTGGAGACCGCGCAGCTGGAGCCCGAAGGCACGATCAGCCTGCTGGAGCTCCGCTCGCTCGTCCGGACACTCGCCGAGGACGAGTGAACGAGCTGCCGAGGAACCCGCACACCAGCCCGGCGAAGGGCCCCAGCAGCAGGCCGAGCTGATACCGGACGGCCGCGTCGCCCACGCTCATCTGCAGCTCGAACAACGTGCCGTGGGGCGCGGCCGGGTCGGGGTTCGCCCACTCCAGGTCGACCTGGCCCGGCAGCAGCACCATCGTGGCGATGGTGAGCGTGGCGAGCACCAGCGCCGCGGTGCCGCCCGCGCACAGCCCGGCGACGACTCCCTGACGCGCCAGGACACCGGCCGCCAGCAGCGCGGCGGGCGGCACGAAGGCCAGCACGAACGCGTGCGAGGTGTTCCCGACCGGCATGAACGCGTACACCGCCAACGCCAGGGCGAGACCGCAGAACACGCCAACGGCCAACGTCCTGGGCTCGACGGCCATCCGCTGCGACGTGACCGTCAGCACCGCCACGGCGTATCCGCCGATCAGCAGGACCAGCAACACCCCGCCCACCACCGCGCCGCTGCGCATGTCGGCTTCCCAGTTGGCCTGGTCGAACGCCGTGAAGTGGTCGAACCGGCCGCCCGCGTACCGCGACAACGCCGTGAGGGCACCGAGCAGCGCGTAGATCGAGACGTAGCCCGCCGCGCGGACGATGCGGGCCGTGCGGTTGGGCGCCACCGGACCCAGCACCCGCGGCAGCACGGTCAGCACGACCACCGTGACGATCATGGCCGTGCGGTCGACGGGCACGGCGGGATTCGCGGAGCCGGCGTGCCAGTCGAGCCACACCAGCACCGAACCGGCCGCGAGGGACAACAGCGAGTACCCGACACCGCGCATCACACCGTGTTCTCGCGCCCGCCGGCCACCTCGTTACTACGCTGTGGGGCGTGACCAGCGAAAGCCTTGAAGACGTCCCGGCTGAGGTGCGCGAGCGGCATGCCGTCCTCGCGGAAGAGGTGCGTTCGCACCAGTTCCGCTACTACGTGCTGGACGACCCGATCGTCACCGATGGTGAGTTCGACGCGCTGCTCAAGGAGATCGAGGCGCTGGAGGCCGAGCATCCGGGTCTGGCCACACCGGACTCGCCGACGCAGCTCGTCGGCGGCACGTTCTCGACCGAGTTCAAGGCGGTCGACCACCTGGAGCGCATGCTCAGCCTGGACAACGTGTTCACGCAGGACGAGCTGACCGCGTGGTTCGAGCGCGTGCAGAAGGACGTCGGCGAGGGCACGCACTTCCTGTGCGAGCTGAAGATCGACGGCCTCGCGATCAACCTGCTGTACGAGAAGGGCAGGCTGACGCGCGCACTCACCCGTGGCGACGGCCGGACGGGCGAGGACGTCACGCTGAACGTCCGCACCATCGCGGACGTGCCCACCACCCTCAAGGGTTCCGACGAGTACCCGGTGCCGGACCTGGTCGAGGTGCGTGGCGAGGTCTTCTTCGCGGTCGAGGACTTCCTGGCGCTCAACGCCTCGCTGGTCGAGCAGGGCAAGCCGCCGTTCGCGAACCCGCGCAACACGGCTGCCGGCTCACTCAGGCAGAAGGACCCGAAGGTCACCGCGTCGCGCAAGCTGCGGATGATCTGCCACGGCATCGGCAAGACGCAGGGCTTCGAGGTCGCCCGCCAGTCGCTGGCGTACGAGGCGCTGAAGACGTGGGGGCTGCCGACCTCGCCGCACACCAAGGTGCTCACCGATCCGGCGGCCATCCGCGAGCACGTCGAGTTCTGGGGCGAGCACCGGCACGACGCGGTCCACGAGATCGACGGCGTGGTCATCAAGGTCGACGAGGTGTCGCTGCAGCGGCGGCTGGGCACGACGTCGCGCGCGCCGCGGTGGGCCATCGCGTACAAGTACCCGCCGGAGGAAGCGACCACGACGTTGCTGGACATCCAGGTCCAGGTCGGCCGCACTGGTCGCGTCACGCCGTTCGCGGTGATGGAACCGGTGAAGGTCGCCGGTTCGACGGTCGCGCGGGCCACGCTGCACAACGGCTCCGAGGTGAAGCGCAAGGGCGTGCTGATCGGCGACCGCATCGTCATCCGCAAGGCGGGCGACGTGATTCCCGAGGTCCTGGGCCCGGTGCTGGCCGCGCGGCCGGACGACGCGCGCGAGTTCGTCATGCCGACGCGCTGCCCCGAGTGCAACGCCGAGCTGCGGCCGATGAAGGAGGGCGACGTGGACATCCGCTGCCCCAACGCGGAGACGTGCCCCGGCCAGCTGCGCGAACGCCTGGCGTACCTGGCTTCCCGGGCCGCGCTGGACATCGAGGTGCTCGGCTACGAGGCCGCCGCCGCGATCACCGAGTCCACTGTGTACACGAACGAGGCCGACCTCTTCGACCTCGACGCTGATGACCTGCAGCAGATCGAGCGCTTCAAGACGAAGAACGGCGAGCTGTCCGCGAACGCCCTGAAGCTCCTCGACAACCTCGAAGCCGCCAAGGAGCGTCCTCTGTGGAGGGTGCTGGTCGCGCTGTCGATCCGCCACGTCGGCCCCACGGCCGCCCGCGCGCTCGCTCTCCAGTTCGGCTCGATGGACGCGATCATCGAGGCGGACGAGGAGGTGCTGGCGGGCGCAGAGGGCGTGGGCCAGACGATCGCGACCGCGGTCGTGGAGTGGCGCGAAACCGAGTGGCGTCAACACGTCGTGGAACGCTGGCGGGCCGCGGGCGTGCGGATGGAGGACGAGCGCGACGCGTCCATCACCCGCAACCTCGAAGGCCTGTCCATCGTGGTCACGGGCTCGCTGACGGAGTTCTCCCGCGACAGCGCCAAGGAGGCGATCCTGGCCCGCGGCGGCAAGGCGGCGGGCTCGGTGTCGAAGAAAACCGCTTTCGTGGTCGTCGGCGACTCGCCAGGATCGAAGTACGACAAGGCCATCTCCCTGAAGGTCCCGGTTCTCGACGAGGCGGGTTTCCGCGTCCTGCTGGAACAGGGGCCGGACGCGGCGCGGGAGGTGGCCGTCATCGGGGAAGAGGGTGCAGATGGCTGACCTGATCATCCGCCCGGCGACGGAGGCCGACCTGCCCGCGGTCGGCTCCGTCACGGTCGAGGCCTACCGCGTCAACGGTTACCTGGAGGGCACCGACGACTACGCGGACACGCTCGCGGACTCGGCCGCCCGGTTCCGCGACGCCGAGCTGCTCGTGGCCGTCGACGAGTCCGGTGCGGTGCTGGGCTCGGTCACGGTGGTGCACCCCGGCACGCCCTACGCGGAGATCTCGCAGCCGGGCGAGCTGGAGTTCCGCATGCTCTCGGTAGCCGCTTCGGCGCGTGGTCGCGGCGTCGGCGAGGCGTTGGTGCGCACGGTGATCGACCGGGCCCGCGCCGCCGGTGTCGGCCAGGTGGTGCTGTCGTCGTCGGAGAAGATGGCGGCGGCGCACCGGTTGTACGAGCGGCTGGGGTTCACGCGGTTGCCGGAACGCGACTGGGCGCCGTTGCCCGGCGTGAAGCTGATGGCCTACGCGTACGGGATGCCGCTCTAGGTGCAACCGGCCCGCGTACCGAGGCGTCCACCGGACAGCCACTGGTGATCGCGAATGGGGGTTCGCGCATGAGACCTGTCGCTGCTCTGCTCACGTCCGTACGGGTGCTGGCCGTCTGCTGCAGCAGCAACGCGGGCGGTGTCGAGGATCGACGAACGCTGGTACGTCAGCATTCCGCGGCCGGCCGGTGTGCGGCGCGGCGGGAAACCGGCCAGCGGGGTGGAACCTCCTACCCCCGCGACGACATGATGCGCGCCCGCAGCTTGAGGTCTCCGGCGGCCTGGTCGTACAGCAGGTCGCGCAGCACCTCCGCGGGCAAGGCTCTCAGCACGTCGCGCAGCTCGACGTCCTCGGCGTCCGGCGGCGGCACCGTCTCACCGCGGTCCAGCAGCACCAGCCCGACCGCCACGCAGTGCTTGCAGAAGAAGCCCTCCGACCCGTGCGGACAGCTGCACTCGCCCACCAGGTGCGTGCCCGACCACGACAACTCCACCGCGTACGCCGCCTCGTCGCTGCCCCGCACCCGCGCCGCCACGTGCCGGCTGTGCACCCGCAGCGATTGCACGGAGTCGCGGTAGGTCAGGCCGCGCCAGTACGACTTGGTGCCCGCGCGGTGCAGCAGCAGGTCGGTGGTGAGGGTCGTCGACACGATGGTCATCCAACCGGGTGAACCAAGAAGAACCAAAGCAAAGGATCAACATGATCGCGATCGGCCCGCTCACCACCGCGGACCGCGCCAGGTGGCAGGAGCTGTTCGAGGGGTACAACACCTTCTACGAACGCACGCTCGCGCCCGAGACCTACGACGAGAAGTGGGAGAAGTTCCTGCGGGGTGAGTCCATGCACGCCCTATGCGCCCGCGACGAGAACGGCGCCATCGTCGGCATCACGCACTACTTCCAGCACCCCAGCACGTCGGGCCCAGACGTCTGCTACCTGCAGGACCTCTTCACCGCCCCCGACGCGCGCGGCCGTGGCGTCGGCCGCGCGCTCATCGAGGCGGTCGTGGAGTGGGCGAAGCGGCGCGGGTGCGCCCGCGTCTACTGGCACACCAGCGAGTGGAACGAGACAGCTCGCCGGCTCTACGACCAGGTCGCGGAGAAAACGCCGTTCGTGCACTACCGGATCATGCTCTAACGGGCCGTGGACTCCAGGTCCAGCAACGTGACGGCGGCGCGGAAGTACTTGTTGGTGCCCAGGTCGCGCACGGTCTTGATGTTGAACGCGGCCTTCAGCTTCTCCGCGTCGCCGGGGCTCACGCCCTGCAGCGCGTCGACCGGGGCGTCCAGGATCTCGGTGAGCGGGAGGTTCTCGTAAGCCTTGTCGAGGAGCATGTCGAGGTTCACGGTGACGGCCATGATCTTCTTTACCTCCGTTGGTGGGGCGATCACGGCCGATTCTGGTGCCAGATCACGAAGCCCGCAGAACGGCGGTGAAACCCGTTGGAGCAACGCGGCGGCCACGATTGTGTGGGACCGTATGAACCGTGCTGCAAGCCTGCTTGAACGGCTCCCGCACAGCCGAGGAGCACCCGGCCCTGCCGCTGACCCCCGAGCGTCTCGCCGAGGACGCCGCCGACGTCGCGGCACTCGGCGTCACGAGTGTGCACATCCACCCGAGGGACGTCATCGGCGCACCGACGCTCGTCGGCCCTGAAGTGGCCACGACGATCGCCACGGTGCGAGCCGCCGTGCCGGGCATCGAGATCAGCGTGTCGACGAACGTGCCCGGCAGCCGCACCGCGTTGATCGCCAGCTGGGGTCCACTGGCGGCCGGCCGCCCGGACATCGCGAGCGTCCACGTCGGCGAACCGGGCTGGCGTCAGCTCGCCCAAGCGCTGCACCAGGTCAACGTCGCGGTCGAACTGGTCGTGGAAAGCCCGGCACAGCTCGATGATCTGCCCAGAGGCGTCACGAGGATCACCGTCACCGCCACCGAGCAGACCGCGGAAACCCTGCTGCGGCAGGTGGAACCGCTCGGCCTGCCGATCCTGCTGCACGGCCGCGACCAGCAGGCCTGGCCCGTGTTCAGCTACGCCGCGACGCTCGAACACCACGTGCGCATGGGCCTGGAGGACACGCTGCACATGCCGGACGGGCGCACCGCCAAGACCAACGCCGAACTGGTCGCGATGGCCCGGAGAAATCAGAAATCCAGGGCCCCGAGCTAGCGTTTGTCATCGCCGGGCGCGCGCACGCAGTTCGGCGACGTCGTTGACGGTGATCACGCCCCGATGGGTGGCAATGACGCCGTCCTTCCTGAGCAGTTTGAGTGCGCGCACCACGGACTCCCGCGACAAGCCCAGCGACTCGCCCAATGCGGCTTGTGAACGGATGTCGAACCTGATTCGCCCACCATTCGTCCACTCGAACTCGTCGACGTGGCGCAACAGCATCCCGGCGACTTTCGTGAAGGAGTCGTTCCGGCTGGCGATGGTGCGGTCGGACTCGCGCAGGCGTTCGGACACCACCGCGCAGAGGACTCGGAGAACCCTGGTGCGCTGGCTCAGGTACCGGTTGAAGGCGGCGCCCTCGACGATCAGCGCCTGCACGGGCGTCTCCGCCCGGACCGTCGCCGGCCTCGTCTCGTGGTCCAGCACCGCCTGTTCGCCCACGATGTCGCCGGCGAACCGCACCGCGATGGGCGTCCTGCCGTCGGCGGCCACCGTCCGGACGCGGCCCCGGTGCAGGATCGCGACCCAGTTCTCCTGCTCGCCCGCCCGGATCAGGGTGGCGCCGGTGTCGAACCGGCGCAGGGCGGACACGGAGACCAGGGCGGTGCGTTCGGTGTCGTCGAGCCGACGCCAGAAACTCCCCACCCGATGCCCGGTGGTCACGGCGGCCAAATGCGGAATGGCAGGCACGATCAGTACATCGTCGGTGCGGAGCAAACGTAACGGCGGTGGATCAGAATCGGCTGATCCGGTACATCTCCACGCCATCGGAGTTGTAGACCGTCGCCTGATCGGACGAATCGAATTCGACCTGGTAGCTGGCTTTGTCCGGTTTCCGGGTCACCTGTAATGCGAATCGGCCATTCGAGTCCGCCTGACTTGAAATAATGCACGTCATCGAACCGTCGGCCACTGCGCCCCGGTCGTAGAAGAAGCCCTGGCACGCACCGTCGTTGCCGGTGAACGACTTGGCGGCGGTGCTGTCCGACGGCTGCCAGTCGCCGACGAGCAGACCGGGGTCGCGCACCGGCGGGCCACCGGTCGACGGTGGCCTGTTCCCGTCGAGCCCCGCGCCGTCGTCCGATGGGGTGCTGCTCCCGTGCCGCAGCACACCGCAGCCGGCCCCGCCGAGGAGCAGCGCGACCAGCAGAGCGGCGAACGCGCGGTAGTTGTTGTCGCTCACGTGGTCCGATGGAACCCGTGAACTCCGCGGACGAGCGACTTCTTCTGCGTCACCGGACGCACAACCGGCCCGATTCGTTACGGGGCCGCGAAAGTCAGTCGGGGAGAACGACCGCCACGATCCCGGCCAGGTGCGCCAGCCGGGCCACCTCGGCGGCGCGGAACATCGGCCCGCCGGGACGGCCGACGACGAGCACCCGATCCGGCTTGCCCAACGGCGTCGCGGCGAGTTCGGTGCCCAGCTCGCGCCAGGTCTCCGGCACCCACTCCTCCTCGCCGTCGAGCACGGTCGCGCGCTCCAGCGGGAACCACGGCGCGTCCGCCATCCGGGTCTCCGGCGCGGCGGACGACGCGGTCAGCCGGTTGATGCCGGTGCCCTCGGGGCCGACGACGACGGCCCAGCCGGCGCGGATGATCTTCGGGACGCCCTCGGTGAAGACCTCGAGGCCCTTGCGCGGGTCGTCGGCGATCTCCTCGACGAGCTCCAGCTCGCGGTGGGTGTCCAGGATGCCCGCGTAGGGGCGCACCGCGTCGACCTCGACGCCTTCGACGGATTCGGCCGCGGTGATCAACGTGTCGGGCAGCCGGCCGGACGGCAGTTCCACCACGAGGTCGTCGATGGCGAGGCCGCCGCCGCGTTCCACCACGTCGACGCTGAGTATGTCCGCCCCGATCTCGCCCAATGCCGTTGCGACCGCGCCGAGGGTGCCGGGACGGTCCGGGAGCTGGACCCGGATCAGGAACGACAAGGTGAACGCCTCCATAGCTCGTGCGTGAGACCCCGCGTCCCGCGCCGTTGCCGGTCGGTGATTCTCGCAGACGCATCGTCAACGCATGACCTGCTGTCCGCGTTGCGGAACGGTTAAGTTGAGTGGTCGGTCAGCGTCCTGCACGGTAACCCGTTCGAAGACCGCACTGACCAGCCCATAGACTCACGGGGTTCCCGATTCGTATCCCGACCCTACGGGGGTTGACAGGAGTGCCCAGCATCTCCCGCGACGAGGTCGCGCACCTGGCGAAGCTCGCCAGGCTGGCTGTTACCGAGGACGAGCTCGACTTGTTCGCCGGCCAGCTCGACGTGATCCTCCAGTCGGTGGCTTCCGTTGGCGACATCGCCACGGCCGACATCCCGCCGACGTCGCACGCCGTTCCGCTGACCAACGTCTTCCGCGAGGACGTGGTCCGTCCGAGCCTCGGTCAGCAGCAGGCGCTCTCAGGCGCTCCTGAAGCCGAGGACGGCCGGTTCCGCGTGCCCCGCATCCTGGGTGAGGAAGCATGACCAACGACCTGATCCACGCCACCGCGGCCGAGCTCGCCGCGAAGATCCACAGCGGTGAGGTCTCCAGCGTCGAGGTCACGCAGGCTCACCTGGACCGCATCGCCGCGACCGACGAACGCGTGCACGCCTTCCTGCACGTCGACGCCGAGGGCGCGCTCGCGCAGGCCCGCAAGGTCGACGACGCGGTCAAGGCGGGCGAGCAGGTGGGCCCGCTCGCCGGTGTTCCGTTGGCGCTCAAGGACGTCATGACCACCGAGGGCGTGCCGACCACGGTCGGTTCCAAGATCCTCGAAGGCTGGCTGCCGCCCTACGACGCGACGGTGACGCGCAAGCTCAAGGAAGCCGGCGTCGTCATCCTCGGCAAGACGAACATGGACGAGTTCGCCATGGGTTCGTCGACCGAGAACTCGGCCTACGGGCCCACGCACAACCCGTGGGACCTGGAGCGCATCCCCGGCGGCTCCGGCGGTGGCTCGTCCGCCGCATTGGCCGCCAACCAGGCGCCGCTCGCGATCGGCACGGACACCGGTGGCTCGATCCGCCAGCCCGGCGCGGTCACCGGCACCGTCGGCGTGAAGCCCACCTACGGCGGCGTTTCCCGCTACGGCCTCGTCGCGTTCTCGTCGAGCCTGGACCAGGCCGGTCCGTGTGCGCGCACGGTGCTCGACGCCGCGCTGCTGCACGAGGTCATCGCGGGCTACGACCACATGGACTCCACGTCCATCAACTCGCCGGTGCCGCCGGTCGTCGCCGCTGCCCGCGAGGGCCTGAAGGGCGACCTGTCCGGCCTGCGCGTCGGTGTCGTCACGCAGTTCAGCGGTGAGGGCTACCAGCAGGGCGTGCTGCGCAGCTTCGCGGCCGCCGTGTCGCAGCTCAAGGAGCTCGGCGCGGAGATCGCGGACGTGTCGTGCCCGAGCTTCGACTACGCGCTGCCCGCCTACTACCTCATCGCGCCGAGCGAGTGCTCGTCGAACCTCGCCCGGTTCGACGCCATGCGCTACGGCCTGCGCGTCGGCGACGACGGCACCCGCAGCGCCGAGGAGGTCATGTCGCTGACCCGCGAGGCCGGCTTCGGTCCCGAGGTCAAGCGCCGCATCATGATCGGCACGTACGCGCTGTCGTCCGGTTACTACGACGCGTACTACGGCTCGGCCCAGAAGGTCCGCACGCTGATCACGCAGGACTTCGCGAAGGCGTTCGAGAAGTTCGACGTGCTCATCTCGCCGACCACGCCGACCACGGCGTTCAAGATCGGCGAGCGCGCGAACGACCCGATGGCCATGTACAAGGCGGACCTCTGCACGATTCCCGCGAACCTCGCGGGCACCCCGGCCATGAGCGTCCCGAGTGGACTGTCCGATGAGGACGGTCTGCCGGTCGGCCTGCAGATCATGGCTCCGGCGCTGCAGGACCACCGCATGTACCGCGTCGGTGCCGCCTACGAAGCCGCCCGTGGCGCGTTCGGAGGTCCGTCGCTGTGAACATCAAGAAGGCAAGGGGCCTCCTCGGCCTCGCGGGCGCCGTCGCCGGAGCCGTGGGAGCGTTCTCCGGCTTCCGCAACGCCCGTGCGAAGAACGACAAGCTGTTGCTGGCGAACGCGATCGCCAGCATCGCGGTGGCGCTCACCGGTGCGGCGCTGGCCGTTCGTGCTCTGCGGAAGGACGAGTTGGCATGACCTCTCTGGTTGAGCTGATGGACTACGACGAGGTCATCGAGAAGTACGACCCCGTCCTCGGTCTGGAAGTGCACGTCGAGCTGCACACCAACACGAAGATGTTCTGCGGCTGCGCCAACGAGTTCGGCGGCGAGCCGAACACGCACACCTGCCCGACGTGCCTCGGCATGCCGGGCTCGTTGCCAGTGGTCAACGGCAAGGCCGTCGAGTCCGCGATCCGCATCGGCCTCGCGCTGAACTGCGAGATCGCCGAGTGGTGCCGGTTCGCGCGGAAGAACTACTTCTACCCGGACATGCCGAAGAACTTCCAGACGTCGCAGTACGACGAGCCGATCGCGTTCAACGGCTGGCTCGACGTGACGCTGGACGACGGCGAGGTCATCCGCGTCGAGATCGAGCGCGCGCACATGGAGGAGGACACCGGCAAGTCGCTGCACGTCGGTGGCGCCACCGGTCGCATCCACGGTGCCGAGCACTCGCTGCTGGACTACAACCGCGCGGGCGTGCCGCTGATCGAGATCGTCACGAAGATGATCCCGGGCACCGGCGAGCGCGCTCCCGAGGTCGCTCGTGCGTACGTCACGGCGCTGCGCGACTTGCTCAAGGCGCTCGACGTGTCCGACGTCCGCATGGACCAGGGCTCGCTGCGCTGCGACGCGAACGTCTCGCTCTCGCCGAAGACCACCGGCGCGCTGGGCACCCGCACCGAGACCAAGAACGTCAACTCGCTGCGCAGCGTCGAACGCGCGGTCCGCTTCGAGATGACGCGTCAGGCCGCGGTGCTGGAGTCCGGCGGCGAGGTCGTCCAGGAGACCCGGCACTTCGACGAGTCCTCCGGCTCGACGTCGCCCGGCCGCAAGAAGGAGACGGCGGAGGACTACCGCTACTTCCCGGAACCGGACCTGGTCCCGATCGCGCCGTCGCGCGAGTGGGTCGACGAGCTGCGCGGCACCCTGCCGGAGCTGCCCTGGGAGCGCCGCGCGCGCATCCAGAAGGACTGGAACCTCACCGACGAGGTCCTGCGCGACCTGGTCAACGCGGGCGCGCTCGACCTGATCATCGCCACCGTCGAGGCCGGCGCCAAGCCGGACGAGGCCCGCTCCTGGTGGGTCTCCTACCTGTCGCAGCAGGCCAACTCGAAGGGCATCGAGCTCACCGAGCTCGCCATCACCCCGGCCCAGGTGGCAAGGGTGATCGAGCTGGTGAACTCGGGCGCGCTGACCAACAAGCTCGCCCGTGAGGCCGTCAACGGCGTGCTCGAAGGCGAGGGCTCGCCGGACGAGGTCGTCGAGAAGCGCGGCCTGAAGGTCGTCTCGGACGACTCGGCACTGGAGAAGGCGGTCGACGAGGCGCTCGCGGCCCAGCCCGACGTCGCGCAGAAGATCCGCGACGGCAAGGTCCAGGCGGCCGGCGCGATCGTCGGCGCGGTCATGAAGGCCACCAAGGGCCAGGCCGACGCGGCGCGCGTTCGCGAGATCGTGCTCGCTCGCTGCTCGTAGATACACAATCGAAGCAAGATAGAGGTAGAGCACCATCGTCAGGCCGGACTGTCCCGGCCCGCCCTCCTCGCCGACGAG
>NZ_JBEXPJ010000208.1:0-14737 GCF_040611995.1 Lentzea sp. NPDC006480 | reverse complement strand
GCTTCGAGCCCGCTCTGGCGCGGCTCGATCCGCGCCCACAACTCGGCGGACACGACTCAGGGAAGCTGCTCGCCCTTCCTCACACCAAGGTCAACGCGTTCCGGAACTCCATCCGGTCGCGACATCTGTATGATACAGGTTTATGACAGGTACTCGGTCGCAGCGCCTCGCCGCTGAGCTGCGCTCTCGGGTCACGCTCGGCGACTACGGCCCGGCCGGGGCGCTGGAGAGCGAGGCCGAGCTCGGCCGCCGCTACGAGGTCAGCCGCGTGACCGTGCGGCGCGCGTTGGAACAGCTGCGGGACGAAGGCCTGTTGATGTCCCGGAAAGGTGCCGGCTGGTACGTGGCGTCGTTCGCGCAGCCACTCGCTCTGGGAACGTTCCAGCACGCGCGGTCTGCCGTGGTGGATGCCGGTGTCTCGCTGGTGCGGACCGTTCTTGAGTACGGCTACCTGCCAGCACCTTCGAGCGTCGCGCTGACCTTGGGTGTGGGCGAGATGCTGCGGGTGCGGTCGTTGCGGCGCACCGGAGACGCTCCGTTGGACGTCGTGACCGAGTGGGTTCCGCTGGCGTTGGCGGCGCCGGTCAGCCGTGCCGATGCCGAGTCGCCTGGCACGTGGGAAACCTTGCGGCGCAACGGAAATCAGATCGCCGTGGTGCGGCAGAGCATCGCTGCCGTGGCCGCGGGTGATGTCGGCCCGTTGCTCGGAGTCGCGGTCGGCACACCCGTGTTGTTGGTGCGGCGCATCGCGTTGGACGCGTCGGAGCAGCCGATCGCCTTGTCCGAACACCACTACCTGGGCCACCGGTTCCAGCTGGAAGTCGAGTTCCGCGGCTGGCCCGGCGCGGAACCCCCTGGGGTAGCACCGATCCGTTCATCGGAGGACTGACTCATGCGCGTGCTCGTCACCGGTGCGGCCGGGTTCATCGGCTCGCACTTCACCCGCTACTGGCTGCGCGAACACCCGTCGGACGAGGTCATCGCACTCGACGCGCTGACCTATCGCGGCACACGCACGAATCTGCCCGCTGACGTGCCGTTCGTGCACGCGGACATCGCGGACGCCGATGTATCGGATGTCGACGTCGTCGTGAACTTCGCGGCCGAGTCGCACAACAGCCTCGCCGTGCTGGATCCCGGCCGGTTCTTCCGCACGAACGTCCTTGGCACCCAAGCGTTGCTGGAGTCCTGCCGCCGGGCAGGCGTGCAGCGGTTCCACCACGTTTCGACGTGCGAGGTCTACGGGGATCTCGCGCTGGACGCGGTGGAGGCGTTCCACGAGGAGTCGCCATATCGCCCGCGCACGCCCTACAACGCGTCCAAGGCGGGTGCCGACCACGCGGTGCGCTCGTACTTCGAGACGTTCGAGCTGCCCGTGACGATCACCAACTGCGCCAACAACTACGGCCCCCGGCAGTTCCCGGAGAACGTGCTGCCGCTGTTCACGACCCGCGCGCTGGACGGCGAGCAGCTGCCCATCTACGCGGCGCGCGACAACCGCCGCGAGTGGATCCACGTGCTGGACCACTGCCGCGCGATCGACGCGGTGCTGCGCGATGGCGAGATCGGCCGGACGTACCACGTGGGCACGGGCGTCGAGGCGAGCGTGGACCAGATCGCGGACCTGGTGCTGGACGAGCTGGACCTGCCGCAGTCGCGGAAGTCGATCGTCGCGGACCGGCCCGGACACGACCGCCGCTACCTGCTGGACTCCACCCGGATCGGCCACGAGCTCGGATGGCGACCGGAGATCGGCTTCGAGGCCGGCGTCCGGGACACCGTCCGCTGGTACGCGGCGAATCGCGCGTGGTGGGAGCCGTTGCGGAAGCTCAGCCCGATCGACGAGAACGCCTGGGCCAGCTGATTTCAGGCTAATGAGGGATCCCGCAGATGTCGCTGCGAGAACTATTCTTGGCCATGAGAACAACCCTGAAAAGAACGCTCGTATTTCTGGCGACAATTTGTGCGGTTGCCTCGCTTTCGACCGCACCGGCCTCCGCCAGCACGGTCGGCTCCTCCACGTTCACCTCCGGCGCGGTCGGCGAGATCGTGTGGACGAACGTCCCGCTGGTCGGGCTGAGACTCAGCGGCGCCTTCACCGATGGCTTCACGAACCCGGACCCCGACGTCTACACGATCGTCATCACGATCGACGGCCAGTCGTGCGTGACCGAAATGGACGGCGTGACGATCTCGCCGCCAGAGGTCGAGGCCTTCACGATCCCGACCCAATGCTCGATCGACGCCCCTGGTGGCCTCAGGGTGAGTGCCACCAACGCCAACATGGCGATCTACCAGAACGGCCAGAGCTACGCGACCGCAGCTATCAACCAATTCTGACCGCGGTGGGCCACCCAGCTCGGGTGGCCCACCGAACGTCACGCGGTCAGCGCGGCGTAACCCGGCTTGATCAGCTCGTTGATGATCGAGAGCCGCTCGTCGAACCCGATGAACGCCGACTTCATGGCGTTGATCGTGAACCACTGCAGGTCCGCCCAGCCGTAGCCGAACGTGTCGACCAGCGCGGCGAACTCGCTCGACAAGGTGCAGTCGCTCATCAGGCGGTTGTCGGTGTTGACGGTGACGCGGAACCGCAGCTTGGCGAGCAGGCCGATCGGGTGGTCGGCGATCGACTGGGCGGCGCCGGTCTGCAGGTTCGACGTCGGGCACATCTCCAGCGGGATGCGGCGGTCGCGCACGTAGGCGGCCAGGCGTCCCAGCTGGACGGTGCCGTCGCCGGAGACCTTGATGTCGTCGACGATCCGCACGCCGTGGCCGAGGCGTTCGGCGCCGCAGTGCTGGATCGCCTCCCAGATGGACGGCAGCCCGAACGCCTCACCGGCGTGGATGGTGAAGTGCGCGTTCTGCTGGCGCAGGTACTCGAAGGTGTCGAGGCCCCTGGTGGGAGGGAAGCCGGCCTCGGGGCCCGCGATGTCGAAGCCGACGACGCCGAGGTCGCGGTAGCGGACGGCGAGCTCGGCGATGCGCAGCCAGCCCTCGTTCTGACGCATGGCGCAGAGCAGGGTGCCGATGCGGATCTTGCGCCCGGTCTCGGCGACGCGAGCGGAACCGAGGCGGAAGCCCTCCTGGACCGCTTCGACGATCTGCTCGAGCGAGAGGCCCTTCTCCACGAACAACTCGGGCGCGTAGCGGATCTCGGCGTAGACGACGCCGTCCGCGGCGAGATCTTCGACTGCCTCGGCGGCGACGCGGACGAGAGAGGCCTCGTCCTGCATGACACCGCACGTATGGGCAAAACCTTCGAGGTATCGCACGAGCGACCCCGAGTTGGCGTTGTCGCGGAACCAGCCGCCCAGGACGCCCGCGTCTGTGGTGGGCAGGCCCTGGTAGCCGGAGGCATCGGCGAGTTCGATCACCGTCTGCGGGCGGAGGCCACCGTCGAGGTGGTCGTGCAGCAGCACCTTCGGCGCGCTGCGGATGGTCTCCAAGGAAAGCGGCGTGGACATTGCTACACGTTACTTCAGGCGACACGCCGCTTCAGCGCTGGCCAAAATGATCTTGTCGCCGGTATGATCATTTGCTGGCTCACGGATGTTGCCGATCCGTGATCACAACTTTCTGCTACCACCGCGAGGCTTGAGTCACCCCAAGGTAGGAACATCACCGGTCGCAATCGGACGCATCCGGCCGGTAACTTGGCATTCAGCGTAACCAGGTAGCCTGACCGGGTCAGTCGCCCGTCCGCACCCGGCCGTTTTCTGGCGGGGGTGGTACAGACACGTCCCGTGACGCGGATAGGCTCCCGTGGTCTCCCCCTCCCCTGGACGAAGGCACTCAGCCGTGACAGAGAACAACAGCTCCACGATGTCCTTCGATCGGATGCGCAACATGCTCACGCGTGCCGCGGAGATCCGTGAGAGCGAGCAGCAGCAGATCTTCGACGCGCTGGACGAGATCCACGCCCGGATGTCGCCTCTGGAGTCGCTGGGTTCGGTCCGCAAGCGCCTGTCGGAGCTGCCGGACCGCACCGAGGTCAGCGTTCTCGCGGAGCGGCTGGACGAAGCCCTCGCCAAGCTGGAGGCCCAGGACAACGCCGTCGCCGACATCGGTCGCGCGGTCGACGCCCTGGTGGACAAGCTCGCCAAGCCCTTCGCCCAGTTGGACGGCCGCCTCGACGGCGTCGCCGGCCGCTTCGAAGGTGTCGCGGGCCGCATGGACGGTCTCGAGGACAAGCTCTCGAGCATCCACAAGCGCATCGACGACCTCGACGGTCACCTGGACAAGCAGGACGGCAAGGTCGACGCGATCCCGGGCGCCGTCACCAACCCGCTGCGCGAGCGCATCGAGGCCCTCGAAGCCGCCCTGCGCGGCCGCCTCGACGAGGTGGACGAGGGCGTGCACGAGCACCTCGACGGCACCCGCGAGGCCCTGCAGAAGATCCTCGCCGACTCCTTCTCGGGTCTGCACGGCCGCGCCGACGAGTCCCGCGACTCGCTGGCCGCCGCGCGCGCCGAGCTGATCTCCGCGATCGCGGACAGCCGTGGGGAGCTGTCCGGCGCGATCACGGACAGCCGCGAGAAGCTGATCTCGGCCGCCACCGAGCGCCACAACCAGCTGTCCGGCGCGCTGGCCGAGACCCGCACCGAGCTGACCGGCGCCGTGGCGGAGACCCGCGGCCAGCTGGCCGGCACCGTGGCCGAGACCCGCGACGCCCTGGCGACCTCGCTCGCCGAGACCCGCGCCGAGCTGGCCACCGCCGTCGCCGACACCCAGACCGTCGTCAACGGCAAGCTGGACGAGGCCCGCACCGCCCTGTACGCGGCGATCGAGCAGTCCCGCGACCAGGTCGACGCGGCCGACCGCCTGGAGGCTCTCGCCGGCCGCCTGGAGCAGGTCACCTCGAAGCTCGACACGATGACCGACCGCCTGGACAAGGTCGAGGACGACTTCGCCACCCGCCTCACCGAGCTCGGCGGCTCCGTCGACGCCAGCCTCACCAAGGTCGCCGAGACCGTCGGCGCCCGCCCGGACACCGACGCCCTGCAGTCCCTGGTCCGCAAGTCGAACCAGGAATCCGAACTGCGCATCGGCGGCCAGCTGGACGAGGCCATGGCCACCTTCGCCGAGCTCATCCTCGGCGGCGGCTCGCCGACGCCTCCCCCGCCGCCCACCGCCCTGCCCCGCCCGCAGCGCCGCACCCGCAAGAACGGTGCGAAGCCGGTCAACGGCGGCAAGGACATGGACGACGACGACCTGGCGGCCGAGGGCGCCTGATCGTCTGCTGTGAGAACGGCCCCGGAGCCTCCCGCTCCGGGGCCGTTCTGTGTTCGCAGGCCGTAGGCTCGCCGCGTGCTCAGCGAAGCGTGGACCGAGGTCGACTACCGGCAGGCATGGGATCCGTTCTACGACCGGTTTGACTTCAGGGCGAGCTTCTACCCGAAGAACTGGCCGGCGATCGCGGAACCGGCTGGGTCGGTCACGCTGGACCTAGCCGGAATCTTCCAGCCGGACCAGTTCGTGCGGGGATCGACGAGGGTCGACGAGGTCGTCCTGGCGTCGTTCCTGCGGGTTTACCCGGAGGAGACGGTGCTGCTGGCCCTGGACTGGCAGCACCCGGCCTACCAGTTCCGACCGCACCGTCTCGGCGGCGCGAGCGAATGGCTGGACTCCCCGTTCTCGCCGTTTCCCGACGGCGACTACTACATCTTCCTGACCGAGGACATGAGCCGGGGCACCTTCGGTCACCCCTGGGAGCAGACGCTCTGCGTCTGGGGCGACGACCTGGTCCGCGACCTCGTGCCCGAACTGGATCTCCCGGTGAAGCGCGCCCAGCGCTGAACCGTTCGCCTCTCGCCAACGTGCCCATGTGCGAGAGCGCTCACACAGCCTCGCTAAGCTCGCCGCGATCTGGGGGCGTCCAGAAGGGATAGTCCGTGCCGCAACCGCGACTCATCGCCAACCGCTACGCACTCCTCGCCGAGCTGGGCCGCGGCGCGATGGGCGTCGTGTGGCGAGCCCAGGACCAGCTGCTGGGCCGGGCGGTGGCCCTGAAGGAGCTGCACCCACCGCACGGCATCTCCGACCAGGAACGCCAGGTCCTCGAAGAGCGCATGCTCCGGGAAGCGCGCACCGCGGGCAGGCTGAACCACCCGGCGGTCGTCACCGTCTACGACGTCGTGCGGGAGAACGGCCGCACCTACCTCGCGATGGAGCTGATCGACGCAGCCGACCTCGCGACCATCGTCCAGCGGCACGGCCCGCGCGACTCGGTGTGGATGGCCAACATCGCACTGCAGACGCTGAGTGCCCTGGAAGCCGCCCACCAGGCCGGCATCGTGCACCGGGACGTCAAGCCCAGCAACATCATGGTCCGCCCGGACGGCGCCGTGAAGCTCACCGACTTCGGCATCGCCCAGGCGATCGACGACCCGAGGCTGACGTCCAACGGAGGCATCGTCGGCTCACCCGCGTACATGTCGCCGGACCGGCTGAGTGGCTGGGAAGCCTCGCCCGCCTCGGACCTGTGGGCGCTGGGCGTCACGATCGCCCACGCCGTAGAGGGCATCAGCCCGTTCGAACGCACGTCCACGGCGTCGACGCTGCACGCGATCATGAACGAACCGCCGGTGCTGCACCGCGCCTCGCCCGCCTTGGCCGAGGTGATCCGCGGACTCCTGACCGTGGACCCGAACAGGCGGATGACCGCGCCCCAGGCGAAAGCCGCGCTCACCGCGATCGTCCAGGGCCAAGCACCGGTTCCGGTGCAGCGCAAGAAGAACACGACCGTCAAGGTCGCCGCGCTGGCACTCGGAGCAGTCGTGCTGGCAGGCGCCGCGTTCGCCGGGTACCAGGCCTTCAAACCGAAAGACAGCAACAACACCAGCGCACCCACCAACAGCGCGGAGCAGAACTCCGACCAGTGGACCGAGGCGGCGCAGCTGCCGATCGGAGCACCGCTGCCGTCGCGCCGGATCGCCACGTTCGGGCGGGGCGGGGACGTGCCGGGGTGGAACCTCACCGGCACCGAGTGCGCCAAGGACTTCCTGACGCAGGGTTCACCGGTGCCGGGCAGCGTGCCGTGCGACAAGCCGCACAGCATCCAGCAGTTCTCCGCCGCCACTCCCTTGTGGGACAAGCCGAAGGACACCGCCTACCCCGGCACGAAGTGGCTCGCCGACTTCACCACCAAGTACTGCACCGAGCAGTTCAAGGCGCTGCCGCAGAACAACCAGACGCTGGGCTTCACCGGGCTGGTACCGACGGAGCAGGAGTGGAAGGCGTACAACGACGCCGCCACCCCTGGCCGTCAGGAAGTCCTGTGCGTGCTGTGGAAGCAGGACCGCGCCCCGCTGGCCGGCACGCTCGTCGGCTAGCCGCGGATGGTGTCGATCACCAGCGCGGACCGCTCCACAGCCGAGTCCGCGACGGTGTAGGCGCCTTCCAACGCCTGCAAGGCACCCTCAACAGCATCCGGGGTGTCGGTGTAGAGCTCCAGCAACGGCTGACCGGCGACCACGGAGTCGCCGGGCT
Organism: Lentzea sp. NPDC006480; assembly: GCF_040611995.1. Classification (NCBI taxonomy): domain Bacteria; kingdom Bacillati; phylum Actinomycetota; class Actinomycetes; order Pseudonocardiales; family Pseudonocardiaceae; genus Lentzea; species Lentzea sp. NPDC006480. The sequence continues at coordinate 7,246 of NZ_JBEXPJ010000208.1, read as the reverse complement.
TGGCCAGGCAGAGCACACCGGCCCCGGCCTGCACCGGGTCCTCCTTGCGCGCCCGGCCGGCACCAAGACGCCAGGCGGCGACACCAACACCGTAAGCGTCCAAAGTAGACAGAACGCCGGAGGCAGGAGCCGTGACCACGTGCTTGTGCGAAGCCACCGGAAGCGGCGCCTCCGGGTCACCGCCCTGAGCCCGGATCATCCGCGCCCACGTCTCGTAAGCCTCACCCGAAGCCAGCACGGCGGCGGGATCAGCGGAAATCCCGGCCAGCGACAGCATTTCCTCAGCCAGGGCCACGGTCAGCTCGACGACATCGGCAGGCCCGCCACCACGCAGCACGTCAACGGACTCGGCCACCTCGACCGCGTTGCCGACAGCAGCACCGAGCGGAACGGACATGTCCGTCAGCAGCGCGGAAATCCGCACCCCGTGCTCGACACCGATCGCCACGAGAGCCTCGGCCAGAGCGCGGGCGGACCCGAGATCCTTCATGAAGGCACCCGAACCGACCTTCACGTCGAGAACCAGCGACTCCGCGCCTTCAGCGATCTTCTTCGACATGATCGAAGAAGCGATCAGCGGAATCGCCTCGACGGTCCCGGTGACATCGCGCAACGCGTAGAGCTTCCGGTCAGCCGGCGCAAGCCCTTCGGTAGCAGCACAAACCACCGCGCCGACCGAGGACAGCTGCGCCAGGATCTCCGAAGTGGACAGTGCGGCGCGCCACCCCGGAATCGACTCCAGCTTGTCCAGCGTCCCGCCGGTGTGCCCGAGCCCGCGACCCGACAACTGCGGCACCGCAGCACCACAAGCGGCCACGAGAGGCGCCAGCGGCAGCGTGATCTTGTCGCCGACGCCACCGGTCGAGTGCTTGTCCACGGTCGGACGATCAACGTGCAGCGACAACCGCTCGCCTGACGAGATCATCGCCTGCGTCCAGCGAGCGGTCTCCGCCGAGGACATCCCGTTGAAGAAGATCGCCATCGCCAGCGCGGACATCTGCTCGTCCGCCACGGCACCACGCGTGTAGGCGTCGATGACCCAGTCGATCTGAGCGTCCGACAGCACCAGGCCGTCGCGCTTGGCGCGAATGACATCCACGGCAGAGAAGCTCACGGCAGATCCTCCGGTCCGAACGCGTCCGGCAGCACCTCGGTCATCGGCAGCGGCCCGCGCGGCGTGTCCACCATCAACGAGCGCCCGCCGAGCTCATAGAGCACCTGGCGGCAACGGCCACACGGCATCAGCAGCTCGCCAGATCCAGAACGGCAAGCCACCGCGACGAAACGGCCGCCGCCGGTCAGCTGCAGCTGGCCGGCCATCGTGCACTCGGCGCAAAGCCCGACGCCGTAAGAAGCGTTCTCGACGTTGCAGCCGGTCACGATCCGGCCGTCGTCACAAAGCGCGGCAGAACCGACCTGCAGCCCCGAGTACGGGCAGTGGGCGAACGACGCCGCCTCCACCGCCCGTGCCCGGAGCAGGTCCCAGTCGATCTCAGCCACGGCGGTAGACCAGACCGTCGGCGGCCGGCATCCGCAACCGCTGCGACGCCACGGCCAGCACGGCCAGCGTCACCATGTGCGGGGCGTAGGACACGAACTCGCCCGGGATCTCGTCGAGGCTGATGTACAGCAGGTACAGCAGCACGGCCACCACGATCGCGGCCGCCGCGGAGAACCAGCGACGACGGATCAGCTGCCACACCACGATCACGCCGAGCAGCAGCACCACGCCGTAGACCAGCGCCAGCACCGTTTCGCCACCCGAACGCAGCTGCAGGCCGTCGGCGTAACCGAACAGCGCCGCACCACCCAGAAGCCCACCGGGCCGCCAGTTGCCGAAGATCATGGCGGCGAGGCCGATGAAGCCGCGGCCGCCGGTCTGACCCTCCAAATAGGACAGCTGACCGGGGTTCAGCACCAGCGCCGCGCCACCGAGACCGGCGAGACCACCGGACACGATCACGGCCACGTACTTGTGGAAGTACACCTTCACGCCCAACGAGTCCGCCGCGTACGGGTTCTCGCCGACCGAGCGCAGACGCAGGCCGAAACGGGTGCGCCACAACAGGTAGTACGACAGCGGCACGAGCAGGATCGTCAGCATCGTCAACGGCGAGACACCGGTGACGAGGCCGCGCAGGATGCCGGCGACGTCCGAGATGATCAGGCGCTGACCGGACTCCAGCTCACCGAGCCAGTCCGCGAAGCCCGCCGCCGAGTACGTGTCGAACGGCTGGATCGGCGGCGACTGGCGCGGGTTGTGCGAGATCGGGAAGAACACCAGCGTCGACAGGTACTTCGTCAGACCGGCGCCGAGCAGGTTGATCGCCACACCGGAGACGATGTGGTTGACGCCGAACGACACCGTGGCGATCGCGTGCAGCAGACCGCCCAACGCACCGAACACAACGGCCGCAACGACAGCAGCCCACGGACCCCACTGGTAGCCGGCCCACGCCGCGCCCCAGGTGCCCATGACCATCATGCCTTCGAGGCCGATGTTGACCACGCCGGCGCGTTCGGACCACAGGCCGCCGAGACCCGCGAGCAGGATCGGCAGCGCGAGCCGGACCGCGGTCTGCGTGGTGCCGGAAGACGTCAGCTGCAGGAACCCGGTCTGGTACGAGGTGACCGAGAGCAGCACGATCGCGCCCGTCATCCAGAGCACGCCGACGGCCCAGCCGGGAACCTTGCGCTTGCGAGGTGCCGCCGGGACGTGGGGCTTCTCCTCCATCGTCGTGATCACGCGGCACCTCCGACAGTTCCGAGCTCACGGCCGACGCGACGCTGTTCCGCGGCGAGCTCGACGCGGCGCACCACCTCGTACGCGACGACGACCGACAGGACGATCGAGCCCTGCATGATGGTGACGATCTCCCTTGGCACACCGACGTTGTCGAGCGCGAGACCCGACTTGTCGAGGAACGCCCACAGCAGCGCGCCGAACGCGATGCCACCGGGGTGGTTGCGGCCGAGCAGCGCGATCGCGATGCCCGAGAAGCCGATGCCCGCGGTGAAGTTCAGGCTGAACGTGTGGTCGCGGCCGAGCATCTCCGGCAGGCCGATCAGACCCGCGATGGCACCGGAGAGCAGCATCGACACCAGCACCATCTTCTTGGCGTTGACGCCACCGGCCGACGCGGCGGTCGAGGACTCGCCCGACGCGCGCAGCTCGAAACCGAACCTGGTGCGGTTCATCATGATCCAGTAGCCGACGCCCAAAGCGATGGCCACGAACAGGAAGCCGAACATCGTGCCGCCGCCACCGAACGAGATGCCGGGCATCCAGCCGCTCGACGGGATCTCCGGCGTGCGGATGTTGTTGCCCCGCAGCTCACCGAAGACGTCGCGGCGGATCAGGTAGGCCGAGAAGCCGATCGCCAGGCCGTTCATCATGATCGTCGAGATGACCTCGTTGACGCCGCGGGTCACCTTGAGAATCGCGGGGATCGCGGCCCAGGCGGCACCCGCCAGAGCACCGACGATGATGATCACCAGCGTGTGGATGCCCGGCGGCAGCGCGATCGAGCCGCCGACCACCGCGGCGACGACGGCCGCGACGCGGTACTGGCCCTCGACACCGATGTTGAACAGGTTCATCTGGAACCCGATCGCCACCGCGAGCGCCGCGATGTAGTAGATCCCCGTCGAGTTGATGATGTCGACGGTGGTCGTGCCCTTGCCGACCTGCGAGATCATCGCGCCGAACGCGCTGAGCGGGTTCGCGCCCGAGATGATCAGCGCCACCCCGCACAGCAGCATCGAGAAGACGATCGCCAACGCGGGCGGCAGGAGTTTGCCGCGCAGCTGTCCCATCAGTTCTCGCCTTCCTCGACCGCGGCGGTCTCCTGAACCGCGGCGCTGGTGCTGCCCGCACCCGTCATCGCGCTGCCGAGATCCTCGGGCGTGACGGTGTTCGGGTCGGCGTCGGCCACCAGGCGGCCGCGCAACATGACCTTGATCGTGTCCGACAGGCCGATCAGCTCGTCCAGGTCGGCGGAGATCAGCAGCACGGCGAGCCCGCGGGCGCGCGCCTGCTTGATCTCCTCCCAGATCAACGCCTGCGCGCCGACGTCGACACCGCGGGTCGGGTGCGACGCGATGAGCAGCACCGGGTCGCCGGACAGTTCGCGGCCCACGACGAGCTTCTGCTGGTTACCGCCGGAAAGCGCGGCCGCCGGTACGTCGATGCCCGGCGTGCGGACGTCGAACTCCGACACGATCCGCTCGGTGTCCTTCTTCGCGCCGTCGGTGTCGAGCCAGATGCCCTTCGACGTCGGCTTGCGCGTCTGGTAGCCGAGAATCCGGTTGTACCAAAGGGGTTGCGTGAGCAGCAGGCCGTGCCGGTGGCGGTCCTCCGGGATGTAGCCGATGCCCGCCTCGCGCCGGCCGAGCGTGCCCAGCTTGGTGAGGTCCTTGTCCTGCAACGTGATCGTGCCGCTGCCGGCCTTGCGCATGCCCATGATCGTCTCGACCAGCTCGGTCTGCCCGTTGCCCTCGACACCGGCGATGCCGACGACCTCGCCGGACCGGACCACCAGGTCGACGTCGTCGAGGATCGATCGCGAGCCGTCTGGCGTCAGCAGTTTGAGGCCCTTGACGTCCAGCACGACCGTGTCGGTGACGGTGGACTCGCGGGTCTCCGGGCTGGGGAGCTCGCTGCCGACCATCATCTCGGCGAGCTGGCGCGACGACACGGTCTTCGGATCCGCGCTGCCGACGGTCGTGCCGCGGCGGATCACCGTGACCGAGTCCGCGATCGCGCGGACCTCGTCGAGCTTGTGCGAGATGAACAGGAACGTGTAGCCCTGCTCCTGCATGCCGCGGACGGTGTCGAAGAGCTCGTTGACCTCCTGCGGCACGAGCACGGCGGTCGGCTCGTCCAGGATGATCACCTTGGCGCCGCGGTAGAGCACCTTGAGGATCTCGACGCGCTGGCGGTCCGCGACGCCGAGCTGCTCGACCAGCACACCGGGGTCGACGTTGAGCCCGGTCTTGCCGGACAGCTCGATGATGCGCCTGCGGGCCTTCTGGCCGATGCCGTGCAACGCTTCCGCGCCCAGGACCACGTTCTCCTGGACGGTGAGGTTGTCGGCGAGCATGAAGTGCTGGTGCACCATGCCGATGCCGGCCTTGATGGCGTCCGACGGGGTGCGGAACCGCACCTGCTCGCCGTTCACCTCGATGGTGCCCTCGTCCGGCGCCTGCATGCCGTAGAGGATCTTCATCAGGGTGGACTTGCCCGCGCCGTTCTCACCGCACAGGGCATGTACCTCGCCGCGGCGGACGGTCAGGTGGACGTCGCTGTTGGCGACCACACCGGGGAATCGCTTGGTGATGCCGGTGAGCACCACCGCGGGGGGATCGTCCGTCCGTACGGACGTGGAACTGCTCATCGTCGAGTGCTCCTCCTACCACGCACCAGGCCCTGTGAGGTCTGTCCTCACAGGGCCCGGAGCGTGCTGTGGCTTTCGGACTACGGCTTGTCCTTGACCTGGATCTTGCCCTCGATGATCTGGGCCTTGTAGCCCTCGAGGATGCCCTGCAGCTTCGCGTCGATCTTGCCACCCGAGGTGGCGTAACCGACACCGTTCACCTTCAGGTCGAAGACCTTCGGCAGCGACGCGAGGTCGTTCTTCGCGACGGCCCGGATGTAGTCGTAGACCGCGACGTCGACGCGCTTGAGCATGGACGACACGATGACGTCCTTGGTGTCGGCGACGGTGGCCTGGTTGTACTGGTCGGAGTCGACACCGATCGCCAGCACGCCACCCTGCTTGGCGGCCGAGAAGATGCCCTTACCGGACGCGCCGGCGGCCTGGTAGATGACGTCGGCACCCTTGTCGATCTGGCCCTTCGCGGCTTCCTGGCCCTTCGGGGCGTCCTGGAAACCGGTGAAGTCACCAGCCGGGGTGATGTACTTCTTCTCGATCTGGATCTTCGGCGCGGCGGCCTTGGCACCCTGGAAGTAGCCGGCCTCGAACTTCTGGATCAGCGGGATCTCGACGCCGCCGACGAAGCCCACGTGGCACTTCTTGCTCTGGTACGCGGCGATGACGCCGGCCAGGTAGGAGCCCTCCTGCTCGGCGAAGAGCAGCGGCGTGACGTTGGTGGCGCCCTCGACGGCCGAGTCGACCAGCGCGAACTTGACGTTCGGGAACTCCTTGGCGACGAGCTTCATCGACTCGGCGTAGGCGAAGCCGACACCGATGATCGGGTTGAAGCCCTCGGACGCGAGCTGGCGCAGACGGGTCTGCTTCGCGGCCTCGTCCTCGTTCGGGGCGGCGGAGAGCTCGCGCGTGTTCTCCTTCTTGATGCCCAGGTCGGTGAGGGCCTTGTCCAGACCGGCGGCGGCGGAGTCGTTGAACGACGCGTCGCCACGGCCACCGATGTCGTAGGCCAGACCCACCTTCAGCGCGCTGCCGTCCACCTTGTCACCAGCTGCGGCGCTGGTGTTCGAGGTGGTCGGTGCGGGCGGAGGCGTTGCGAACTCGCAAGCGGCACCACTGCCGGTGTTCGAGTTGTTGCTCCCGCCACCCGAGTCCTTCGCGCAGGCGGCCATAGTCATCACGCTGGTCAACGCGATCGCGGCGACCGCGACACCACGCATACGACGACGCACGGCTCGTCTCCTCCCTGAGGTTCCTCCCCAACGACGTTGTTGGGTTCTAGACGGCGCACCGTACCTCTTAGTAACCAACGCCGTTGCCGCCAGCACCTACAAAGACCCCTATCGGTTACGCATTCGACGCTTTGGCCGTACGAGTGGTGATCACTCGTGTTCGGCGCGTGGCGAAACGTCCTCTTCAGCCGCTTCTCCGCACTGATCGTCGTCCAAACGGCGCAGTTCCGCCTGTTCTGCCCAGCGTTGCCCCCAGCGCTCCAGCGCGGCCGACATCCCGGCGACCGGCCCCCCGCGCGGCAGTTCCCTCCCCATGGCTCCAGCATCAGTCACGACGCTGCCGCGACGCTGACACGTGGATTTCACCGGCTTGACAGCCGCTGACCTGGGATTCGCCGTTCGACGAAATTTCTTCGCCGCAACGTTGAACCGGTCGCGGCCCTCCAGTCGTGTACAGGGTGGCAAGTGCCCTTGCCACCGACGGCGGCCCGGACCAAGGCGGAGGTCCAGGCCGCCGTCCTCGTTCCCGACGGGCACCCCCGGCAACGTCGCCGACAAGGCCGTGGTGAAGGCCAACGGCGAGAACGACAGCTCCGGCGAGGGCGTCGACAAGATCAACGACCT
>NZ_JBEXPJ010000207.1:0-14797 GCF_040611995.1 Lentzea sp. NPDC006480 | reverse complement strand
GACCCGGTAGATCGAACCTGTCTCGCGGGCGTTCTCGTCCAGTTTGATGAAACCGGCGGACGAAAGCATGATGACTGCCTGCTTCGCAGGCGCAGGACCGGCACCGACGGCCTTCGCGAGGTGCGTGAAGTTGCCGAAACCTGATCGCGCGGTGTGCGCCAGGACCGCGAGGTGAAGTCCAGACCCGTTGCACCACGAGGTGAACGCGGCGACATCGCGCTTATCCAGCCCGCCGAGAACCACCGAGAGGAGCAGGTCGGAGGTGATCTCACGCTTCAGCAGTTCGTACACCAGCTCGCGATCGTGGTCCCTGTCTGCATTGAAGCTCTCCGGCACCCAGAACACCCGGAGCTTCCGCAACCCTTCCGCCGGCATCGTCTTCCGGTAGTCGCTGACGACCTCGCTCAGCAGAGCACGGTTCGACATCGTGCCCCGGGCGACGTACACCAGCACGTCGGACTCGGACGCGGAGAGCAGTGTGCGGATGTCCTTCTCGACGCCGCGCGAGTTCTTCCACAGGGTTTGACCAGACGCGATCGTCCTCAAGCCGTTCGCAAGCTGACAGGTGTAGTCGTAGCGGCTTCTCTCCGCCTCCATGCAGGCGTACAGACGAGAGGCGGAGCCCTCCTCCATGATCCGAACAGCAGATTCGGAGAGAAACTTGTGTTCCGGCGATTCCGCCATCGAAACCTCACGTGGAGTTGCTGGCACCTGTTCGAAACGTCAACTCTATCGAACAGGTGTTCGCAACCCACGTGCAGGTTGTCAGGCCGCGACGAGTTCCTTCTCGCGGTCCGGCGTCTTGACCTTGGGCTTCTTGTTCGGCAGCGAGAGCCGGAAGACCTTGTGCCACGCGGAGAACACCTGCTTGGGCAGCGGCCCGGTGACGTACTCCAGCTCGTACTTGTCGAACAGCGCGCGCACCTTGACCGCGACCTCGGCGTACCGGTTGCTCGGCAGGTCCGGGAACAGGTGGTGCTCGATCTGGTGGGACAGGTTTCCGGTCATGAAGTGCATGGCCTTGCTGCCGCTGATGTTCGCGGAGCCCATCATCTGGCGCAGGTACCACTGGCCGCGCGTCTCACCCTTGATCGACCGGCGCTCGAAGACCTGCACGCCCTCCGGGAAGTGACCGCACATGATCACCGAGTGCGACCAGAGGTTGCGGATCAGGTTCGCGGTGAACGTCGCGGCGAGCGTGGTGAGGAACGACGGGCCCGACAGCAGCGGGTGGATCACGTAGTCCTTGAGCACCTGCTTGCGGATCTTGCGGCCCACGGCCTTGGCCCGCTCGCGGAACTCGGGGCTCTTGCGGCGGCGCTTGTGCAGGTTCTTGCCCAGCTCCAGGTCGTACGCGGCGATGCCGTACTCGAAGAAGCAGGCGTTGATGAAGTTCCACAGCGGCTGCGCGAGGTAGATCGGGTGCCATTTCTGGTCCTCGTCCACGCGCATGATGCCGTAGCCGAGGTCGTTGTCCTTGCCGATCACGTTGGTGTACTTGTGGTGCAGCTCGTTGTGCGAGTGCTTCCACTGCTCGGCGGGCGAGACGTGGTCCCAGTCCCAGGTCGAGGAGTGGATCTTCGGGTCGCGCATCCAGTCCCACTGGCCGTGCAGGATGTTGTGGCCGATCTCCATGTTGTCCATGATCTTCGCGACGGACAGACCGGCGGTGCCGATGATCCACGCCGGCGGGAAGATCGAGAACAGCAGGATGCCCCGGCTGACCAGTTCGAGCTTGCGCTGCGACGCGATCACCTTGCGGATGTAGGCGGCGTCCTTCTCACCTCGGCTGGCGATGACCTCGTCGCGGATCGCGTCGAGCTCGCGGCCGAGCTCCTCGATCTGCTCGTCGGTGAGGTGGGCGGTGGGGTCGATGGCGGTCATGTAGCTCGCTTTCCGGGGAGACAGTGGCTGGGGGTAGGCCACTTCGCGGGAGGAAGAAGGTCTGTGGCTAGCGTTCGAGCTCGCACGGGCCGGCCGCGGCGGACACGCAGGTCTGCACCAGCACTCCCGGCTCGGCCTCGGTGATCTCACCGGTGCGCAGGTCGCGGACGGCGCCCGCCTTGAGGGGCGTGCTGCAGCCGAAGCAGATGCCCATGCGGCACCCGGACGGCATGAGCACGCCCGCGGCCTCGCCGACGTCCAGCAACGGCGTGGCGCCGTCCGCGTCGACGGTCTTGCCGGTGGTGCCGAACGTGACCTCGCCGCCGTCGCCGACCACGACGACCGTGGGGCGGAAGCGTTCGGTGTGCAGGCGCTCGGCGATGCCGTGCTCGGCCCAGTGCGCCTCGGCCGCGTCGAGCAGGCCGGTCGGACCGCAGGCCCAGGTCTCGCGCTCGGCCCAGTCGGGCACCAGCTCGTCGAGACGGGCGATGTCGAGCATGCCGTCGGTGTCGGTGTGCAGCTCCACCAGGCGGAGGTTCTCGTCCGCGGCCAGGTCGTGCAGGTCGTTGCGGAAGATCACGTCCTGCTTGCGCGGCGCGGAGTGGACCATCACGACGTCGTCGAGCTGGGCGTCGCGCAGCATGCCCATCGCGGGGGTGATGCCGCTGCCCGCCGTCAGGTAGAGCACCTTGGCGGGCTTGGTCTTCGGCAGCACGAACTCGCCGGTCGCCTGGTCGAGCTGGATCATCATGCCCGGCCGCGCCCTGCGGACCAGGTAGTTGCTGACCTTCCCGTCCGGGATGGCCTTCACGGTGATCGTGATGCGGCCGTCCTGGCGGCGCGTCGGCGAGGTCACCGAGTAGGCACGCCACAGCCGCACGCCGTCGACGTCGACGCCCACCCGGATGTACTGACCGGCCACGTGGCCTCGCCAGCCCTTGCCCGGCCTGATCACGATCGTGGCGGCGTCCGGGGTCTCCGGGTGCACGGCCTCAATACGTCCTCGCAGGTCAGCGCCCGCACGAAGCGGGCTGACCAGGTCGAGGTAGTCCGCCGGCAGCAGCGGCGTCGTGACCATCTCCAGCAGTTTCCACGCCCTGCTGCGAAGGGCGGCACTCGTCATGACTCCAGCTTGATGCGCCTCAGGGCGTAAAGTCCTGTCCGCAGGACGTGAATCTGGTCGGCTGAATTGTTCGCAGGGAACAAAACGTGAGCCAAGCAATCCGGAGGGCCACCGAACTGGCCCTCGACGAGACGACTGTCACCGCACTCCGCGCGGCCCTGAAGACCACCGCCGACGAGGTCGTGCAGGCCATCATCGACGAGGTCCCGTCGTACGCCAACGCACTTTCCGGACGCATGGGCGGCACCATCCGCCGAGCCGTCCGCACGGCGCTGGGACACTACCTCGACCTCGCGTCGGGCAACGCCACCGGCGGCGACGCCGGCGATGCCGCCTACGAGCTGGGCCGCGGCGAGGTCCGCGACGGCCGTTCGATGGACGCCCTGCTCAGCGCCTACCGCGTGGGCGCCCGCGTGGCCTGGCGAGGTCTGGCCGCAGGTGCCGTTCCCGCCGGTCTGCCCGCTGCCGAGGTCGCCAAGTTCGCCGAGCTGACCTTCGCCTACATCGACGAGCTCTCCGCCGCGAGCGCCGCGGGTCACGCCGACGAGCTCGCTGCCCGAGGCCTGGCCCACGAGCGTCACCTGGAACAGCTGGCCCGCGACCTGCTCTCCGGAGCGGGCTCCGACGTCCTGGTGGCCTCGGCTCAACGCGCGGGCTGGCAGCCACCCACGTCGCTGACCGCCGTGTTGCTGCCCGCCGCGCAGACCCGCCCCGCCTACCGCGCGCTCGACTCGAGCACCCTGGTGCTGGACGACCTGCCGGACGCTCTCGGCGTGCTGCTGGTGCCCGACGCCGACCGCGCGCATCTCATGAGGCAGCTGAAAGACCGCACCGCCGTGGTCGGCCCGGCGCGTCCATGGACCCGTGCGTCCGCCTCGTACGCACGAGCCATACGCGCGCGCTCCCTCTCCCCCAACATCCGCGACACCGAGGACCATCTGCCCGAACTGGTCCTGAGCGCCGACGTGGACGCATTCGCCGATCTGCGTACGCGCGCGCTCGCCCCGTTGCACGCCCTGCCGGACGCGACCGCACGCAAGCTGGAGGAGACGCTGCGGGCGTGGCTGCTGCATCACGGGCGGCGCGATGAGGTGGCGGCGGCGTTGTTCGTGCACCCGCAGACCGTCCGCTACCGGATGTCGCAGCTGCGGGAGCTGTTCCCGGATCTCGGGTCGCCGCGCCGCGTTCTGGAGCTGACGCTGGCGGTCGGGCTGCGGGTCAGCTGACGCGTTCCTCGACCGTCCACGACCGCGTGCGCGAGCGGTCGAGGAACCGTGCCTCGTCCTCCGCCGCCCCGGACCTTGCGGGCGTAGCAGGCCGGAGCCGGCGCGAGGCTGAGGATCAGAGGGACGTGGTGGTTCTCAGTGTTCGACGAGCTCGTCCCGGCTCAGCCCCGCGCGGGCCTTCGGCATCACCAGGTTGGTGATCACCTGGCCTTCCTGCCGCACGATCAGCAGTACTGCGCCTGTTTGCCGATCGCCTCGTACGGGCAGTCAGCGCGGTCGAGCAACTGCAGCACGGCCTCCTTGTTGCGCGAGGTCTGCGCGGGGATCACCTCGTCGGGCGGATAGAAACCGCCTCCGCCGCCCGACTCACCCGGATACATCTCGAACGTGTACGAGAACACGCCCTGCGCACCCCACAACCAGTCGCGGATCGAGCCGTCCGTGATGTAGAGATCACTGGCCTGCTGCGGCGTGTAGCCGTTCGTCGCCGCCATCGACTGCCCGATCGCGGCGAACGTGTCGCGCTGGTCCTTCGTGAGGCCGGGCGCGACATCGTCGTAGGTCCAGCCGAACGGCCACATCACGAGCTCGCTGTAGGTGTGGAAGTCGATGGACGCCTTGATCTGTTGCTGGCCGGCGACGACACGGCTGCGCACGAAGTCGGCGACGACCTTCACCTCCGGCGCCGACTCGGCCCGCGCGCCGCGGTACGTGTCGCTGCCCGGGCTGCCCGACGAACCGCCGCAGCAGCCCCACTTGTAGGCCCAGTTGCGGTTGAGGTCCGTGCCGACGGCCGTGGAACCGGTGTTGGGCTGCCGGTTCTTGCGCCAGCTTCGATAACTTCCGGTGGCGATGTCGTACTCGCCGCCATCAGGGTTGACGTCGGGCACGATCCAGATCTCGCGGGAGTCGACCAGCGCCCGCACTCGCGGCTCGGTCGACTCGGTGAACAGCTTCACCAGGTACAGCGCCATTTCGACGGTCAGGTGCTCGCGCGCGTGCTGGTGCGCGGTGAACAACACCTCGGGCTCGTTCTCGTCGGCCGCCACGTTGTCGCTGATCTTCAGCGCGACGATCTCGCGGTTCTGGAACGACCGGCCGATGACCTTCTTGCTGATCACGCCGGGATGGCGCGCCACCGCCTGGTCGATCTCGGCGGTCATCTCCGCGTAGTTGTGGTAGTTCGAGTCCGCCACGGGGAAGTCGAACGGTCCGACCGCCGCGCCTTCCTCCGTGCGCGCGGGCACGGGCTCGACGCCGAACCCTTGTGCTCTCATGGCACGAACTTCGGTCTTGGTCGCGGTGACCAAGACCGTTCCGTGCTCCTCGACTTCGTCGATTGCAGCACCGATTCTCGTGATCTGGCTGCGTTGCTCGACAGTGCGCACACCGCTGACGGCATAGGCGGCTGTGCCGTTCTCTGCCGGGGCGGCGATCGAAGGGGTGGTGATGGTCGCCAGGGCGATGGTGAAGACCAGGACTCTTCGTTTACCCATGCCACAGCACGGTTCCAGGGCCGGGCGGCAGCGGGCAGGGCCGATCGGGTGGAGGCAAACGGTCTAGGGCCGGGATCGCAACGACCAGGCGGCGATCTCGGTTCTCGTCCGCAGCCCCAGCTTCGCCAGCACGCTGCGCACGTGGGTCTCCACGGTCCGCTCCGACAGCACGAGCCGCGCGGCGATCTCCCGGTTGGTCAACGCCTGCGCGACCAGCGAAACCACCTCGGACTCGCGCGGCGACAACGGATCCGCGGCCCGTTCCTCCGCCCCGATCCGCCGCAGCAGCCGGTCGGCCGCCTCCAGCCGCAGCGGCAGGTCCAGGGCGCGGAACTCGGACGCCGCCTGAGCCGCCAAGGTCCGCGCCTCCGCCGTCGAGCCGAGCGAGACCAGGGCCTGGGCCAGGCCGAGGCGGCTCAGGGCGAGGAACGGGCGGGCGCCGATGCGGGCGTTCATCTCGGCGGCCAGGCGGTAGTGCGAGGCGGCCACGGACACGTTGCCGCACGTCATCGCCAGATCGCCGAGCAGCTGCGGCGAGGCGGCGCTGCAGAACACCGCGCCAGAGCCGTCCGCGGAGTAGTCCGGCTCCAATGTGGACAGTCTGGAGTAGACGAGGGCGGCGGTCTCGGCGTCGTCGAGCAGGCAGGCCACCACGCCGATCTGGCTCAGCAGCGGTGCCCACATCGGGCCCACCTCGACGGTGGCGGGCATGGTGCGGAACTCCTCGAACGTCGCCCGCGCCCGGTCGGTGTCGCCGCGCAGGGCGTGCAGGAACGGGACGTAGACCTGGGCCAGCGGCATGTCGGCCACGTGGTCGAGGACTTCCAGGGCCTCTTCGGCGGAGGCCGCGTCGATGGTGCCGTTCAGGTGCGCCAGCCAGTGCAGGAACGCGTAGTACATGCCCATGGCGGCGGTGGCGCCGATGCGTTCGGCGAGGGCGCGGGCGGTCTCGTTGTGTTCCAGGGCAACGGAGAGCTTGCCGACCAGGGCCGCACGGGTGGCGCGCAGGCGGTGCAGGTGCCACCAGGCGATCGGGTGCCGGCGGGCAGCGGCGAACTGTTCGATCAAGGCGAGTTCGCGGTCGACGGAGGCGAGGTCGCCGATCTGGAACGCCGCGTCCACCAGCCACACGTGGCCCCACAGCTCGGCGTGGGGCTGGCGGGCCGACCCCGACAACGCCACCGCGCGGTGGGCCAGTTCCACGCGTTCGGCACGGAACTGCGGTGCGCACAACGACAGGTGGCGGGCGTGGATGCCGTCGAGCTCGGCGTCCGGGTCGCCGACGGCCGAGGCGAGTTCCAGCGCGGTGGCGGACAACGAGCGAGCCAGCTCACCGGAACCCGTCGCGGTGGCGGCCATCGCGCGACGGGCCAGCAACCGCGCGCGCAGCACGTCCGACGGTTGACGTTGCAGGGCCTGGACGCACAGGTGGTCGACGGCGGCCAGCAGGTCCGGGCCGCCCAGCCCGGTGATCACCAGGGCTGCCTCGGCCATGAGATCGGGATCGTCCGCGTCCTGGGCCAGGCGGCTCGCGGTGCGGCAGTGGTCGAGGCTGCTGTCGACGTCACCGCACAGGAACTCGGCCCTGGCCAGGTCGAGCGTCAGCGCGGCCCGGTCCCGCGTGGCCGACGACAACGCGAGCGCTGCGAACCGAAGCGCGTCGTCGTAGGCGAGATCAGCGGTGGCCGCGTGGGCCGCCGCCGTGGCCCAGCGCGAGCACTCGTCGGGAGCGTCCGAGCGGCTCCAGTGGACGGCGATCCGGCCGGGTGCTCCCCCGGCCGCGATCAGGGCCTCCGCACACCGTCGATGCAGGTCGAAGCGTTTCGACGGCGCCAGGTCCTGGTAGATCGCGTCCCGGACCAGGGCGTGCGTGAAGGCGAGAGGATCGGCCGCCAGCACCCGCGCGGCGACGGCCTCGTCGAGCAACGGCCCCAACGAGGAGATGCCCGTGACGGCTTCCAGGAGAAGCGTTTCGACGCGCTCGCCCAGCACACTTGCCGCGCCCAGCACCTCGCGCGCCGCCGAGCTCATCCCGTCCAAGCCGGACAGGACGAGCTTGCGCAGCTCCGGATGGCCGGTGATCTCACCGCTGTCGGTGATCCGGTCGAGCAGCATCCGGACGTAGAGCGGGTTGCCACCGGTGTCGCTGGTCAGCCGCGCGGCCAGCGAGTCGGGGTCGGCCACCGCGGTCACGCGCCGCACCCAGCCCGCCACGTCCTCCCGCGTCAGACCACCGAGCCGCAGCACGTGGGCCGCCGGGGACCGCAGCAGATCAGCGGGCGGGTCGGCGCGATAGGTCGCGAGGACGACGATCCGGGCGCCGCCGAGCTCCCCTGCCAGCTGCGTGAGCAGGCGCAACGACGTCTGGTCCGCCCAGTGGACGTCCTCCAGCACGATCAGCAGGCCAGTGCCCGCCGCCGAGAGGAGGGCGTCGACCGCGTCGGCGACCAGCGCGAACCTCGACGTCGCATCAGCCGGGTCGAAATGCGAGGAAACCAGCACCCGTGCCAGCGCCGGCACCTCACGAGCCACCCGGCGCCACGGCCACAGCGGCGGCATGCCGGGGTCGTCCACGGCCTGGCCGCGCGCGACCGGGATGCCGTACGAAGCAGCCATCTCCACCGCGGCCGTGGCCAGCCGGGACTTGCCGATGCCCGCGTCGCCGCCGATCAGCACCAGCCTGCCCGTCGCCGCCACCAGTGCCGCGCGCAGTTCGGCCAGCTCGCGGTCGCGGCCGAGGATCGGGACCTCCACGCAGGGAGTATCGCCTCCCGGTGCCGGTTCAGTACCGCACTCCGTACTGGCACGGATCCGCGTCGCCCTCGCACGCCCAAGACTTCTGGGCAACGCAAAGGAGGCAGACCATGTACGCACAGCTCACCTACTTCGACCGGCCTCGCGGCCCCGAGCAGCTGGCCGCAGAGGACTTCGCGAACGAGGAGCGGATCAAGCCCGCGGCGCTCGCCGTGCCGGGCAACATCAGGACGTACGTGCTCCGGCGGGACGACGGCTCCGAGGTCGTCGTGTCGATCGCCGAGACCGAGCAGGCGCTCATCGACACCCAGAAAGCGATCATGAGCACCACGCTGTTGCCCGGCGAGGACCCGGCATTGCTGCCGGGAGCCGACCGGGTCGAGATCTACCCCGTCCACCAGGTCTTCGAGCACGGAGAGGCACTGTCATGACTTCCACCAGGACCCTGACCACCGGTGTGTGGCAGGCCGATCTCACCCGCAGCTCCGCGTCGTTCCAGGTCGGCAACCTGGGCCGCAAGGCGCACGGCACCGTGCCCGTCACGGCCGGATCCGTGGAGATCGACGCGAACGGGCAGCTGCGCGGCGTGCACGGCACGCTCGACCTCGGCGCCATCGACACCGGGATCGCCAAGCGCGACCTCGACCTGCGCAAACCGAGCCTGCTCGACCTCGACCGGCACCCGACGATGACGTTCACCGCCACGTCCTGCCGGCCCGCCCAAAACGGCTGGGAGGTCACCGGCACGCTCCAGGCCAGGGGCACGTCCACCGAGTTGAGCGGTGTGGTCGAACTGTCCACAACGGACAGTGAGACGGTGATGACGGCGACCACGCGGCTCGACCGCAGGACGCTGGGCATCCGCGCACCGCGGTTCATGATCGGCGCGTACGTCGACATCACCGTCACCGCGGTGATCAGCAGGCCTTGATGCGCACCGACCGAGGATTGCGCATCTGAGCCCCACCAAGCACTCTGGTGACCGAAACCGATTTCGACAAAGCGCCGTCAGCAGCAGAAGTCGTCGAACGCGCAGTCGAATCGCATTCGAAAGGGTTTCGATGGGCAGGCGGCGGTCGGAGGCGGTGACGCTCGGGGACGTGGCCAGGCGCGCGGGCGTGTCGATCGCGACCGCGTCCAAGGCGATCAACGACCGCGGCGAGGTCGCCGCGGCCACCAGGGCCCGGGTGTTGCGGGCGGCGGGCGAGCTGTCGTTCCAGCCCAACGTCCTCGCGCAGGGCCTGGTGGCCGGCCGCACCCGCACGATCGGCCTGCTCACCGACGAGTTCGACAGCCGGTTCGCCGTCCCGATCCTGCTCGGCGCCGAGAACGCGTTGTCGGACCAGGAGATGTCGGTGCTGTGGTGCGACACGCGGGGTGACGCGATCCGCCGCAACCACTACATCCGCACGCTGCTGGCCCGTCAGGTCGACGGGTTCATCGTCGTCGGCGACGGCAACGACGTCCGCGCCTCGCTCACGGCCGATCTGCCAGTACCGGCGGTGTACGTGCACTGCCGCTCGACCAACCCGGCCGACCTGTGTCTGGTCCCCGACGACGAGGGCGGGGCACGGCTCGCGATCGAGCACCTCATCGCGTTGCGGCGCAAGCAAATCGCGCACATCACCGGGCCGCAGCACTACCGGGCCGTGCGGGATCGCGTCGCCGCCGTGCGCGCGGTTCTCGCCGAACACGACTTGCCTCTGGCCGGCGGTCAGCCGTTGCACGGCGAGTGGTCTCAACGGTGGGGACGGCACGCGGCCCGGCTGCTGATGGCGACCGCGCCCGAGGTCGACGCGATCTTCTGCGGCAACGACCAGATCGCGAGCGGTGTCGCGCAGGCGCTCACCGCGCTCGGCCGGCGGGTGCCCGACGACGTGGCGATCGTCGGTCACGACAACTGGGAGATCTTCTCCGCGGACTGCACGCCGCCGTTGACCACGATCGACCTCAACCTGCGGCAGCTGGGCACGACCGCCGTCGCGCACCTGGCCGCGGCGCTGTCCGGATCACGGGCGGCAGGGGTGGTGCGGCAGCCCTGCCGGTTGGTGGTGCGGGAATCCACGGCCTGAGCCAGGAACACGTGCGCTGACGTTCGGCACGCATTCTTCGAGCAGTCCTTTGAAGAATTCTCTCGAATCGACGGAAAGTGCCAACGGACAAGTGTCCGCTACCCTGCTTTCATGCCTGCGCGACCCGACACCGGCCCCGACTTCATCGAGGCGCTCGCCCGCGGCCTGGACGTGATCCGCGCGTTCCAGCCCCGGCGCCCGGTGATGTCGCTGAGCGAGGTCGCGGCGGCCACCGGGCTGGCGCGGCCGACCGCGCGGCGCATCCTGCTCACGCTGGTCGAGCTGGGCTACGCGCGGCAGGACGAGACCGGGTTCGCGCTCACTCCGCGGGTTCTCGAACTGGGTGTCGCCTACGTGCGGTCGACCGGCCTGTGGGAGGTCGCGCGGCCGCACATGGAACGACTCGGGGCGCGCACCAACGAGTCGGTGTCGATCGCCCAGCTCGACGGGTCGGACATCGTCTACGTGGCACGGGTGGCGGTGCCGAAGATCGTCACGCTGTCCGTGCAGATCGGCACCAAGTTCCCGGCACTGCAGACCTCGCTGGGCAAGGTCCAGCTCGCCGCACTGCCCGCCGAGGAGCTGGAAGCGGTGCTCGCTCAGCCGACCCGGTCCGGGCTGACACCGAAGTGGCAGCCCGGCGCGGCCGAACGCGACGCCGAGCTGCGGGACGTGCGGGCCCGCGGCTGGGCCATGACGGACCAGCAGCTCGCGCCGGGCATCCGGTCGATCGCGGCGCCGCTGCGGGACGGGGCCGGCACGGTGATCGCCGGGCTCAACGTCAACTGCCACGCGGCCGAGACGTCGGTCGAGGTCCTGGTCGAGCACCACCTGCCGCTGCTGTTGCAGGCCGCCGGGGACATCAGCGCCGACTTCGCCCGCCTCGCCACCGTGCCGCACGTCGTCGTCGCCTGAGCCTGAGCCTGAGCGGGGTTGACGCCCGGCCGGAGAAGGTTGAGGATTCAACGGACACCTGTCCGCATGCCGGTCGAGGAGGTCCCCGATGGTCGGCGAACGACGTCCGGTTGTACTGCGAAACGGCACCGTTCTGACGATGAACGGCTCGCACGAGGTGCTGGTCGACCACGACGTCCTCGTGGTGGACGACCGGATCTCCGCGATCGGGCCCCGGTTGCAGGTCCCGGAAGGCAGCGAGGAGGTCGACGCGTCGCACGGCCTCGTCATGCCGGGCATGATCGACACCCACCGGCACATGTGGCAGACCGCGATGCGCGGCTACGGCGCCGACTGGACGCTCACGCAGTACTTCGTCTGGTACTACCTGGAGTGGGGCAAGGTCTTCCGGCCGGAGGACATCCACGCCGGCAACCTCCTCGCCGCGGCAGAAGCGCTCGACGCCGGGGTCACCACGACCGTCGACTGGTCGCACGGCCTGCAGACCACCGACCACGCAGAAGCCGCGGTCGCCGCGTTGCGCGCGGTGCCGGGGAGGTTCGTCCTGGCGTACGGCAACATCCAGGACAGCCCCGCCTCCTGGACGGCCAAGCCCGAGTTCCTCGACTTCGTGCGCCGCCGCATGGGCAACGACGACATGCTCGGCTTCCAGCTCGCGTTCGACGTCACCGGCGATCCGACCTTCCCGGAGAAGCCCGCGTTCGAGGTGGCACGGGATCTCGGCGTTCCCGTCACCACACACGCGGGTGTGTGGGGCGCGACGAACGACGACGGCATCAAGCTCATGCACGACAACGGGTTCATGACGCCGCAGTCCATCTACGTGCACGCCGCGACGCTGTCCGCCGACTCCTACCACCGCATCGCCGCGACCGGCGGTTCGATCTCCGTGTCGACCGAGAGCGAACAGAGCGCGGGCCAGGGCTATCCGCCCACCTGGGCGATCAGGCAGCACGGCATCCCGGTGTCGCTGTCGATGGACACCTCGGTGTGGTGGAGCGGCGACCTGTTCTCCGCGATGCGCGCCACGCTCGGCGCCGACCGGGCACGTGAGCACATGGCCGCGCATGCTCGCAACGACACCGTCACGCACTCGTCGCTGCGAGCCGAGCACGTCGTCGAGTGGGCGACCACGGGTGGCGCGAGAGCGTTGGGACGCGACGACCTCGGCAGCGTCGAAATCGGCAAGAAAGCCGACCTCGTGTTGCTGCGCAACGAGAACTCGCCCGCCATGTTCCCGTTGCTCAACCCGTACGGGCACGTCGCGTTCCAGGCTCAGCGGTCCGATGTGGACACCGTGATCGTCGACGGCAGGATCGTCAAGCGCGACCACCGGCTCATCGGCGTCGACCTGCGAGCGATCCGCGCTCAGGTCGAGCAGACCGTCGAACATCTGCGCAAGCAGCTCGGCGACGAGGCGTGGGAGAAGGGCATGAACCCGGACATCCCCGAGTCGAAGGTGCTCGACAACCCCTACACGTACACGGAGTACCGCGGCGACACCAGGACGTCCGTCTGATGGGCCCACTCGACGGCCTGCTCGTCGCGGACTTCTCGCGCGTGCTGGCGGGCCCGTACGCGACGATGCTGCTCGCCGACATGGGCGCCTCGGTCGTGAAGGTCGAAGGGCCACAAGGAGACGAGACCCGCACGTGGATGCCGCCCGTGCGGGACGACGTCTCGACCTACTACCTCGGCATCAACCGCGGCAAGCGGTCCATCGCTCTGGACCTGCGCGACGAGACCGATGCCGGGCTGGCCCGCGAACTCGCCCGGCGCGCGGACGTGCTGATCGAGAACTTCAAACCGGGCGGCCTGGCGAAGTACGGGCTCGACCACTCCGCGGTCAGCGCGTCGAACCCGAAGGTGATCTACGCGTCGATCACCGGTTTCGGTGCGGGGGAAGGCAAGCACGTCCCCGGCTACGACCTGATGGTGCAGGCGATCTCCGGCCTGATGAGCCTCACCGGTGATCCGGACGGGCCGCCGTACCGCGCCGGCATCTCCGTTTTCGACGTCATGGCGGGCAACCACGCGGTGATCGGCATCCTCGCGGCTCTGCGCCACCGCGACGCCACCGGCCAGGGCCAGCTCGTCGAGGTCAACCTGCTCTCGTCGGCGCTGACGGGACTGGTGAACCACAGCTCGGCGTACGTGGCGGGCGGTGTGGTGCCTTACCGCATGGGCAACGCGCACCCCAGCGTCTTCCCCTACGAGCCGTTGCCCACCGCGGACAACGACCTGATCGTCGCGGCGGCCAACGACGGCCAGTTCCGCAAGCTGTGCGAGGTGCTCGGGCTCTCCGAGGTGCCGGACGACCCGCGGTTCGCGCGCAACGCCGACCGCACCCGCAACCGCGAGGAACTGCGGCCCTTGCTGCTCGAACGCCTCCGGACGCGTGGCGCTGTCGAGTGGTTCGACCTGCTCGTGGCGGCCGGGGTGCCGTGCGGGCCGATCAACACGATCGACGGCGGGTTCGCGATGGCCGAGCGGTTCGGGCTCGACCCGGTCGTCGAGGTCGGGGGCATGCCGACGACCCGGCATCCCATCCGGTTCTCGGAGACGCCCGCGGTCTACGAGTTGCCGCCGCCGCAACTCGATGAGCACGGTGCGGAACTGCGTGCCTGGTTGAAGGAGGACAGTGGCTGAGATCTACGAGACCGCGCTGGGAGCCTCCACCCCGGACACCATCACGTTGCTGGGCCAGGACCTCGCCAACGACGTGATGGGCAACGTGGGCTTCGGCGAGCTGGCGTTCTGGCTCGCCACCCAACGCCTGCCCAGCACGGGCGAGACGCGCCTCTTCGAAGCCGTGCTCGCCGCCCTCGCCGACCACGGCTTCACCCCGACCGCGATCGTCACCCGCCTCACCTACCTCTCCGCACCGGACTCGGTCCAGGGCGCGCTCGCGGCCGGACTCCTCGGTGGTGGTTCCCGGTTCCTCGGCGTCACCGAGGACTGCGGCCGGTTCCTCCACGACGTCGTCAGCACGGTCGAACCGCCGTTCGACTGGGACGCCATCGCGCTCGAAACGCTTCGACAGCAGGGCAGGGCACGCATCCCCGGCCTCGGCCACCACGTCCACAAGAACGGCGACCCGCGTACCCCGCGCCTGTTCCAGATCGCCGAGGAGGAAGGCCTCAAAGGCCCGCACCTGGAGTTGTTCGCCGCGATCGGCCGCGTCCACCCGCAGGTGCTCGGCAAGACGCTGCCGCTCAACGGCGCCGGCACGTGCGGTGCGGCGCTGGCGGACCTCGGCCTGCCCCTGGAGCTCCTGCGCGGCTTCGCGTTGCTCGCCCGCACCGCCGGGTTGATCGGTCAGCTCGC